>JAZSKM010000128.1:0-9948 GCA_045534835.1 Eubacteriales bacterium
AGGGACTATCGTACCGCACCACCACGAGATTCCGCCTACGGCGGTTTCGCCCCACGCTGTCATCTTGAGCGAAGCGAAGCGGAGTCGAAACCCGCAGGGCAAACGCGCTAGCGTTTGGATCTCGTGAAGCGAAACTTCGCATCGACCGAAGGTCGTATTTGCTCGTAGAATGACGCGTGGTGGTGCTAGCAATAGCAAAAAAGTAGTCCTCACGGTTCGTGAGAACGACTTTTTTGTGGGTTTCCTTTATAAACAACCCACTTTCGGAGAGTTTTTTGTTATATATCGAGTAACAACTCTTCAAGTTCTTTAACAGTTTCGACAATATAGGTAGCTTTAGTTTCTTTTAACTCCTCGTAAGAGCCGTATCCAAACAGCACTCCGATACAGTCAATGCCAAATTCGCGTGCGCCTGTAACATCATATTTTCTGTCGCCGACCATTATGCATCTCTGAACATCCGGATTACCGAGAGCCGCAAGGTCATATTCAATGACCGCCTCTTTTGTAGAGCGGGTTTCTGCCATATCGCTTCCGCCGATAAAATAAAAATACTTTGCAAGATCAAAATGCTCTAATATTTTGCGCGCATATTCCTCTGGCTTTGAAGTCGCAAGAACAAGCTTATAGCCTTTCTCCTTAAGCGCTTTTAGCATATCGGGAATACCATTGTAAACCTCGTTTTCAAAAAGTCCCTTCACGCTGAAATATTCTCTGTAATACGCAAGTCCCCGCGTTGCTTTTTCTCTCGAAAATCCATACTCCTGCATCATCATATCAATAAGCGGAGGACCTATGAATTTGTAAAGCTCTTCCCTATTTTCAATATGAATACCGAACTTGTCAAGAGCATACATAAGTGAGTTCGTTATGCCGAGCGCCGGATCTGTAAGAGTCCCGTCAAGGTCAAAAAGTATAAATTCCTTTTTCAAAATTTCCAAAGCCGCTTTCTGTCAATAAATTCTTTGAGTAAAACCGCGCATACAACACCTGCAATCCCCTGCAATGCGTTTGTCGCTATCGCGAGTGCCGCCGTGCCAAAATTGTACAGGAGCGCTCCCTCAAAGACAAAGTAACCGAGAATCATCAGAAATTCTGCGCATATTCCGCTGAATACAGCGCGTAAAAAGCCTTTGCGCAAGGTATAATATGCAACAACTGCCATCAACGCCTTTATAATGAACGTTGCCGGGGCATAGATAACATATGAGCTGAAAATATCTGCCAGCATTGATCCTATTCCTGCCGCTAATGCACCGTAAATCGGACCGAGCATCCAGCCGCTTAGCAGTACTATACAGTCACCAAGATTAAAATACCCGCCAATACCGTTAGGAATTTGAATGATCATAGTCGCTACGCAGGTAAACGAAGCAAGCAGTGCTGCAATAACCAGTTTTCTTAAATCAAATTTCATACTCTCAATTCACCTCAAAAGTCACAAAGTTCAATCGGTACTCTCCCTTAAAATTCTTGTCTTTATAGTCAACATACACCGCTTTGCCAAAATGATAGAGCAATGCAATGCTGCGCCTGCAGCTTGGTCTTTCTGCAGTCTCAGCAACACGGTTAAGCTGATTTTTCAAAACAGACAGCCGTGGTTCGGAGCGATAAAGAGAAGGCGGAAGTTTCTTAGAAGAGTTTGTCGCAAGCCTGTCAAGCACCATTATATCACGCAGTTCGGCAGCACGTGATACAGCGTGTTCACACATAAAAGTATATAAAACGTCGGTCAGATTGTCAAGACCTACAGCAGAATTAGTTGCGAGTCCCGCTTCGTAGAAAAAATCAAAAGGCGAATTAAAAATCTGCATACAAAATCCAATCGTTCTCTTAAATCTTCCACTATTGTGTAAACGGTCAAGCGCCTTTTCTACGATTTTAAGTTTTTTAATATCCTCACACGGCAACCACGGAGTTTCATACACCTCGTACGGCGGATTTTTATGAAATTTCAAACCGTAGACATCGGCTTTATCCTCAAGCTCGGTACCGTGAAGAATTTTCAAAAAGCCAAGTTGAAGCATATCGCTCTTTAGCAAATACGCCTCATTAAAACTGTATTTAAAATCCTCATAGCCTTCATACGGCAGCCCCGCGATGAGATCGGTATGTATGTGAGAATTCCCAACAGAAACGAGCTGTGAAATCTTATGTTTCAGATCATCGCTTTTAGTTACTCTGTGAATACTGTCTATAGTTTTCTCGCAGAAACTCTGTATTCCTATTTCAAACTGAAAGAGTCCGACAGGTGCGTGGCCTATGACATCTAACGTTTCGTTGTCAATAAGATCGCCCGAAAGTTCAAAATGGAAGCACACATCCTTTGGGAAAAGCCGTCCGCTTCCACTTATAATGAATTTCCAAATTTCTATAGCTCGGCGGCGGTCAGCGTTAAACGTGCGGTCAACAAATTTTATTGTTTTTGTCCCACTGTTTGCAAGCAAGATAAGATTTTCGGTGACATACTCCATATCAAAGAAGCGCATCCCCTCGCATCTGCCGGAAAGACAGTACGCGCAGGAATAAGGACAGCCGCGACTGCTTTCAAAATATGAAATTTTCCCGTTCAGTGCTTCAAAATATTCTTTCGAATAAGGACTTATGGGAGTTCCGCCTCCTATATACGGGTTAGAAACAAAAATTTCTTCTTCAAGGCGATAAGAAATGCCTTTCAAGTCAACTGACTTATCGAAAAACAGATGTTTGCAGAGTTCAAAAAACGGGCGTTCTCCCTCGCCACTGATGATATAATCGGTTTCCTTGCTTTTATCAAAGACTTCTTTTTGATTGTAGCTCACCTCAGGACCGCCGAGAACGGTTATAATGTCAGGCAAAGCCGCCTTTACCGACTTCAAAAGAGCAAACACGTATTCTACGTTCCAGATATATACGCTTATTGCCAGTATTTTGGGCGAAAAATTCAAAATCTCGGCAAGGACATTTTTTGCATCTTCATTAACTGTATGCTCCGAAACGCGACATTCTATGTCAAGGTCGGCTACTGCACTTTTTAAGTACCAAGGAGCAAGAGATGAATGAATATATTTACTATTCAATGCCAAGATCAACACGTCATTCATTTTCTCACCTCCTGCAATTTAATCTTATAATATACAAAATGCAGAATGTTGTCAACCTGTTTTCCGGACTGTATAAATCAGTAAATATTGAATTTTTGCAAAGTGTATGTTAAAATATATAAAAACTTGTTTCGAGGTCAATATGAACAAAGCCCTGATTGTGACAGGCGGTTACATCAACATTGAAAAAGCGCGCGAGTTATGCTACGGATTCTCTATGGTAATTGCCGCAGACAGCGGATATTCCGCCGCAAAAAAATTAGGTTTAAAACCCGATATAATTCTCGGTGATTTTGACTCTCTGAAAGAAATACACGATACAGACTACGAGATACTTACCGTTCCTGCCGAAAAGGACGACACCGACACTATGCTTGCTTGTAGTACGGCAATTGCCCGCGGTGCAACCGAACTGCTGATTTTAGGTGGAACAGGCGGCCGCGCCGACCATTTTCTCGCCAACGTATTTTTCCTTGAGGCGCTACTAAAAAAAGGTGTAAAAGCTACCCTTACAGACGGTGAAAATACAATTTCAGTCATTGAAAACGAAACCGTGGCAGTTCAAAATTCGAGCGGATACTTCTCCGTTTTTGCCCTTGATACCTGCATTGTTTCACTATCCGGCTGCAAATATCCTTTAAAAGAATTTATATTAGAGCGCACTACCCCCTTTGCCGTAAGCAACGAAGTGACGGACGAATACGCCAAAATCTCTGTAAAAGGCAAAGCAATTCTATGCGAAAGTATAAAGTAAAAAACAGGCTGCACTTTTATGCAGCCTGTTTTGCTATTTTATCAGATTATAAATCATCTGCGCTGCGCTTGCTCTGTCAAGTACGGCCGAGGGTGCAATAACTCCGTCACCGTTACCGTTGAAAACCCCTGCGCTTGTCAAAGCATATACCGCAGTTTTTGCCCAGACAGGAATTGCGCTGTCGTCTGCAAATACAGAAACATATTCGCTGCTGTCATATCCTAGAATATTGTTTACTATTACAGCCGCTTCCGCCTTGCTTACAGCACCTTTAGGATCAAAATACATAAGTCCGTCTTTCTCACTTCCGTTTACATAGCCTAAACGCTCCGCGGTAGCGATATACGGGCGGTACCTGGCATCTATAGCCGAGTTGTCTGCAAAAGACGTATCAATGTCGGTAAGCGTTGCCGCATCAAGCGCTTTCATTACCATAACAACAAACTCTTCACGGGTAACGTTATCATCAGGCGAAAAAACTAGCCCTGCGCCGAGCGTTACCGCATCTGCAATTCCCTGCTCATATAAGCAAATTGCCGCATTTTCGCACCAGTGTCCTTTTGCATCGGCAAAAAATACGTCATTCTTTTCAACTCTTACTTTTATCGTACTGACAGAAGAATAATTACCGCAATTGTCGCGTGCTACCATCACAAATTCGTCATCACCCACAAAATTCTGTGTGGGTGTATATGTGTAGCTTCCGCGGAGCGAATCCGTAACCGTTAAATATCCGTGCTTAGGATAGGATACCACCTGCAAGTCAAGACTGTCCCCCTCGGGATCGCTCATACGCGCATTGCCGTAATAAGACACATTGCAATAAGTGCTTACATCACAGCTTTCTTTTGCAAAAACAGGAGCGTAGTTTACCCCATCAAGGAATTTCAGTGTACAAGGCACTTCGGTGCCGCCGTGAGAAAATACTATCGAAGCACTGCTCACCTTTTCATCAGCAGGAACAAAGCGAAGCAGTGAAAGATACTCGCTCTTAACAGTTTGTCCCTCGGTGACAATAAGAGTTCCAAGTTTCAGCGTTCCCTCAGCTACTGAGGGAAGCTCTGCAACTTTTACAGACTCTATCGAAGATACGCCAAGACACTTCATAAAATCCTGCTCGGAAAAATAAATATCGCTCGAAACAAGCCCGCTTTTAATCATGCGGTTGTTTTTTGCAATTACATTAAGCGCCGGAGAAACTATAGGTGAAGCGAGCGCAGAAAGTGAAAGTGTCAAGACAAAAACCACTACAGCAAAAATACTAATAATTCTTTTCATTGTTTATCCCCTTTCAAAACAATATGTTCGTCTAAAGTTTTTCCCGCTATGGACTTTTTATGCAAAAATGTCCGAAATATCATTTTCAGCATAAAATTAAAATGAGCGCACCGCTCATTACTTTGAAAGGTAAAACAGATTATGTATAGAACGAATCAAAATCGCGGTGTATCACCGCGTGATTGCTTAGATCCGCGCCTGCTTGAGAGAATAGCTCTCCGCAGTGAAATGCCGTCGGATATAAGCGAACCCTGCGCTTACCAAAGGTCGGCAAGAAACCGCGGTAACGGCTGCGGCTGCAGTGAAAACAACGCTACCGTAGAACCTCGCCGTGGTAGAGGCGGCTGCGGCTGCGAAAGAAATACACGCGAAGCAGAGTATGAAAACGACGGCTGCGGCTGCGACAACTATAACGCAGAATTTGATTACACCCTTGCAATGGTTTATCCGCCTAAGCATCAGTGGCAAAACTTGTACTGCGAGGATGACGGATTTACCGCAGGAACTATTTTCAGAGAACTCGATAAGCCGTTTTACGGTCACAAATGTCACGGAGGTAATATGTATGAATAACAACTGCCAAAGCCGTCAAAAGCTCCTCCGAAAAATTCAGCAACACGGTTTCGCAATGCATGAAGCAGGACTGTATCTTAACGGGCACCCGAACTGCGCAAAAGCTCTTCAATATTTCGAAAAGCAAAGAGATGCTCATATGAGATATCTCAAAGAGTACGAAGAGGCATACGGTCCTCTCACAATGAAAAATCATACCGGTTGCAACTGGAACTGGATTCAGGGACCGTGGCCCTGGGAAAGAGAAGGTAATTAAATGTGGACTTACGATAAAAAACTTCAATTCCCTGTAAAAATCAAGAACCCCGACCTCAGAGCGGCAAAAATCATTGTGTCCCAAATCGGCGGACCGGACGGCGAACTCGCCGCTTCGATGCGTTACCTCCACCAAAGATACGCTATGCCATATAACGAAGTTGTAGGCATCTTAACCGATATAGGTACCGAAGAACTTGCGCACCTTGAAATGGTTTCTGCGATTATATATCAGCTTACTAGAAACATCTCTCCCGAGGAAATTAAAGCTGCTGGCTTTGACACCTATTTCGTTGACCACACCTCCGGCATATATCCGGTAAGCGCCGCGGGAGTGCCTTTCAGCGCAAAATACTTCCAGTCAAAGGGCGATGTTATAACCGACCTTGTTGAAGACCTCGCTGCCGAACAAAAGGCAAGAACAACCTACGACAATATTCTCCGTCTTGTTGACGATCCTGATGTAAGAGAGCCTATCAAGTTTCTCCGCGCTCGCGAAGTAGTGCATTTCCAGCGCTTCGGTGATGCTCTTCGTATAACGCAGGATAACCTTGATGCAAAGAATTTCTACGCACACAACCCCTCTTTTGATAAGTGTGGTCGAAGAATGCCAAACTGCGGATGCGGTAAATAAAATAAAATTGAGGCAGCTGCGAAAGCAGCTGCCTTTTGCATTAAATATCAGATTTAAGGATCGCACACGTGCCTATATCACGGTAAAGACCTTTTATCAGCATTGCGCCGCGCGCAATTCCCTCAAACTTAAAACCGCATTTTTCCATAACGGCGCGACTTGCACCATTCCCGACTATATACTTCGCCTCTATACGGTTAAAGCCAAGCTTCTCAAATCCAAATTTTACAATTTCCCTGACCGCCTCGGAGGCATACCCGTTACGCTGATACTCAGGTGAAATTACGTATCCTACTTCACCTACATTGTTTGTAAAGTCGATACGGGAAAATCCGCATGTGCCTATCATCTTTCCATCTTCGCCCTTTAGCGCTACTGCGAAGTCATAAAATTCCCCTGCCTTGTATTTTGCTGTAACAAACGCAAGATAATTCTTGGTATATTCAATGTCCGTATGCGGACTCCAAGTAAGAAATTCAGACGTTTCGGGCAAGCGTGCGTATGAATACATATCAAATGCATCAAACATACGTATCGGACGCAAAATCAGTCGCTCGGTTTCAAAAGAAGGTATTTTTGAAAACACCTCATATATATGTTCACGTTTCATAATTACTCCAAAAACAAATTACAAGTGATTATATCATAAGTTTTATGCAATTACAAGAAAAAAATTTGCACTAAAGGAAAAATGGTGATATAATGGTAGAGATATTTAAAAATGGAGTTTGCTATGAAAAAAACTTTTGCTTTTATCGGTACGGGAAATATGGCTTTTGCCATTATAGGCGGACTCACTAACAAAGGCTCTGCTCTTTCCGTGCCTACCGAGAATATTATACTTTTTGATGCTAACAAAGCGCAGTATAAAAAATTCAGAGGCGGCTTTTCCATTGCCGAGAGCATAGGCGAAGCGGTTGGAAAAGCCGATATAATCGTTCTTGCCGTTAAACCTCAGAATTATCCCGATGTACTTTCGGAAATTAACGGACTGTCACTTGAGGGTAAGATAATAATTTCTATCGCGGCGGGAATTTCTACCGACTATATTTGCAGCAAGGTAGGCCCCTGTGCTGTGGTACGCGCGATGCCCAACACTCCCCTGCTCGTTGGCAAAGGCGTAACCGCCCTCTGCTGTAATGATATGGTAATCTCAAGCGATTTTGACCTTATTGAAAAAGTATTTTCCGCAAGCGGTATGACTTTCCGCCTCGGAGAATGTGATATGAATAAAATATGCGCGGTTACCGGCTCTTCGCCCGCATACATCTTCCTTATGATAAAAGCAATTTGTGACGGTGCAAAGGCTCAAGGAATAGCAAGCGACGATATATACACCGCCGTATGCAATATGGTAATCGGCTCTGCAACGCTTGCGCTTAACAGCGATAAAACGCCCGATGAGCTTATTCGTATGGTCTGCTCCCCTAAAGGGACTACCGAGCAGGCAATGCGTGTTTTTGAGGAGGACACTCTTACTGATACCGTCATAAAAGCAATGGATGCCTGCACAAAACGTGCGGACGAGCTGGCAATGCACTAATCATATTTACTCTGCTTTTTTCATATATTTCTTTCGAATAATAAAACGAAAGGAATATAATTATGAACGAAAGTACAGGCTTTTTTTCCATAAGTCACGGCAGTAAAATTAAGCTTCGCACACCGAAGTTTATTTATGCACGCCTCTTGTTTATTTACGCCTTGCTTTATACGCTTTCTTTTATCGGCGGATGTCTGCTCTTTCACTTTATTGATATGCCCGAAAGCGAAAAATTCAACGCGCATATCCTTTCGTATTTTTCGGTTGATTTTTCAAATTGCAATGATCTTTTCGACTATGCTTCGCTGATTTTATCTATGAGCAAAAGCGATATTTATCATCTGCTGATTATTTTTTCAGCAGGCTTCACTATGCTATCGGGGCTTATTATCGCTTCGCTTGTGATATTTCGTGGCTTTTCCCTCGGATTTTCGTTAAGCTATCTTGTATTGGCTTTGCGGCAGGGCTATACCACACTTGAACACCCTATTGCATCACTTATTATTTATTCTGTTACCTGTGCAGTTATCGCCGCGATTATACTGAACTTTTCTGTAAAATCCGCGTTTTTCTGCGACGAATTCAAAGCGTTGTGCGGCAGTCCGCGCAAAATTATCCGTTCCAAGGCACTTTACGCGCATATTTCGCGTTTTTTGATTGCTTTCGGAGCGTTTTTAATACTGAATCTTTTAAGATGTTTACTATAATGGAGACCAAAATGAGCGAAAAGAAGTTTAAATTATTTGACTTTAACAAGGATGGAAAAGGCGTCAGCAAAAACGATGTTGACGGTCCTCCAAACCTTGTCGGTTTTTTCAAAAAATATAAACGGAAATTTAGCAGGCTGCTAAGTGTAAATATTTTTACAGTGCTTGGAAATTTCCCTCTGTTTTTTGCAGGATTTGCTATGGCAGGACACGGTGCCGTGCAAAGCAGTGTTGCAAAATACAGCATATTTCCGCAAATATATACACTTTCCCTGTTCGACTCCTCCCCTGCTACCGCTGCCATTAACTCAATCTTTGGTATGCAGCTTCCGCTGACGGTTAACACAACAATTTCGTACATTCTCTACGCGCTGTCGCTACTCACCCTTATAACATTCGGGCTTACCAATGTAGGCACCACATATATTCTCCGCAATCTTATCAAGGGCGATCCGGTGTTTATGTGGTCGGATTTCTGGTATGCAATCAAACGAAACTACAGACAAGGCATAATCCTCGGTATTCTTGATATTATCTTTACAGGTATGCTATTTTTCAATGTTGGTTTCTATTTCAACAGAATCAACGGTACCTTCCTTGCGGGAATACTATTTTACGTGTCTCTGGCTATGGCGATACTTTACTTCTTTATGCGCTTCTATATGTATGTGTTGCTTGTTACCTTCGACCTCTCAATTTTCAAGATACTTAAAAACTCGCTTATCTTCTCTATCATCGGATTTAAGCGCAACATTATTGCGACACTCGGAATTATAATTCTTATCATTCTTAACCTGATGGTATTCTTCTATATTCCATCGCTTGGAATTGTTCTTCCTATGGTCATTACAATTTCAAACTGTGCGTTTATGGCAACCTATGCATCCTGGTTCAAGATAAAAGAAATTATGATTGATCCGTACTATACCGAGGAAACTCCCGACATAACTCCTCTTGCAAAAGACGATGTAACCGAATAAAAGATAAAAGCCGAAAGTTTTTTCGGCTTTTTGTTTTGTAAAAAAAACAGCACCCACTTGCGTGAGTACTGTTTTTGATAAATCCCAATAGGGATGTACTTATCTCTTGGAGAACTGAGGTGCGCGACGAGCAGCCTTGAG
>JAZSKM010000196.1:0-12840 GCA_045534835.1 Eubacteriales bacterium
CAATCATAACTATCTTCTTTTCGGAAGCGGCAACGGTAAGCTCCATATCGCTTACTTCACGCTGTGCGAGAGTGGGGTTGATTACGGGCTTGCCGTCAACCATACCTACGAACACACCGCCGATAGGACCGTTCCACGGAATGTCGGAAATAGAGAGGGCGATGGATGCACCTACCATACCTGCGATTTCGTGAGAGCAGTCGGGGTCAACTGCCATAACGGTAAGGGAAATTGCAACGTCGTTGCGAAGATCCTTGGGGAAGAGGGGGCGGATAGGACGGTCGATTACACGGGAGGTAAGGATAGCCTTTTCTCCGGGACGACCCTCACGCTTAAGGAAACCGCCGGGGATTTTGCCGGCTGCATACATTCTTTCCTCAAAGTCAACCGAGAGGGGCAAAAAGTCAATGCCGTCACGGGGCTTTTCGGATGCGGTAGCGCAAGCGAGAACTACGGTTTCACCGTAGCGCACGAGGCAGGAGCCGCTTGCAAGACCTGCTATTTTGCCGGTCTCGATAACGAGAGGTCTGCCTGCAAGGGTGTACTCAAACACCTTGTAGTTTTCAAACATTTTTCATTCCTCCTGAAAATTTTGTTTTCGGCGGAACGGTTTAGCAATTAAATACACCGTTTTTCATTCAAAAACAGCATATTTAATGGCTAATCCTACCGCCATTTTTCTTTGCCTTTATAGAAATCAAACCGAAGCCACTTTCGTGACTTCGGTTTAATGACTAACAAAAATTACTTTCTGAGACCGAGCTTTTCAACGATTGCACGGTAACGGTTGATGTCCTTCTTCTGGAGGTAACCGAGAAGATTTCTTCTGTTACCGATCATCTTGAACATACCGCGGCGGCTGTGATGGTCCTTGGGGTTAGCCTTGAGGTGCTCGGTGAGGTCGTTGATTCTCTTGGTGAGAATAGCGATCTGAACCTCGGGAGAACCGGTGTCGCCCTCGTGAGTAGCGTAGGTGGTGATGATTTCCTGCTTAACGTCTTTAAGCATCATAATAAAGTCCTTTCTGAAAGCGCGAAAGTCCGCTTTCACCTTGTAAATATTTACCGCAAACTAAGCCAAGGTCGGTGAAAATGTACCTTTAGGTACGTGTGTCCTATAGCTGAGTTTCGGCATTGCGACAAAAAGTATAACACATTATTTCTAATTTGTAAAGAGATTTTTGAAATTTTTATTCATTTGGCGATTTTTGCCTGCTCCCACGTTGACATTGCAGCTTCTTTTATATAAAATTGGTATATAGAAACGGTTTTCACGCAGAAAGGGGACATCTTATGAAGTTCTTTGTTGCGACTTTACTTATAATCGCTACGAAAAGGCTATGGTTACATAGCCTTTTTTCTTTGCAAAAATGAAATTGCGCCCGTCACAATCAGCAGTACGGCAAAGATTTTTCGCAGCAGTGAGGCATCTGCCCCCTGAGCAAGAATGGCGCCAAGCACGCAGCCTATACTGCCGACGGCGCATACAAAGGCAAGTCTGCCGAGCGGCAGCGGGTGCGTTGTTGAATGAAGAATAAGCGCCGCCGCGGTGGAGAAAATGAAAAAGTAGAGGTTCAGCCCCTGCGCGAGCAGCTGAGGCACCTCTTTTGCAACAGTCAGATACACTACGAAAAGTCCGCCGCTGCCAACACCCATTCCCGTGAGCAGAGCAATTATAAACGAAGCAAACACGATAATGCTACCTACCTTAAAAGTATTAAAATCTCACAAGCATTAGAATTCCGCCGAGTATCAGCACGGCTGAAAATATCCTTTTGACTGCTACCCTCGACAACCTTTTCAGAAGTAGTGCGCCGAGAGCGCCGCCGAGCATTGCGGGTATGCCTGTCTTTAATATCTCCGTTAACGGAAGCGCGTTGCTGCCCTTGTAGAAAAACAGGGAAACAAGGCAAAAAAACATTACGCTCGCCGCCGCTGTCATAAGATTTTCTTTAGCATCACGGCCATACAGTGCGCCAAGCGTAAAATAAAGAATAACGCCGCCGCCGGCGCCGAGGAAACCGTTTAAAAAGCCTGCGCCGAGTGCGCCGATACCGAGTATGAAAAAAGTACGCATTTTTGTACCCGCTTGCAAAAAACCACCTCTTAATTATATCTTGAAATTTATATATAAATATGTTATACTATAAGTTAGAGTACTATGGCTAATTGTTGCCTACACATAAATCAGGAGTTTTTTGAAATGGCGGAGAAGAAAAAGAACACAAAAAACAGCCGTACGCAAACGGCGAAAAAGAATACGAAAACAGCGGTGAAAAAGAGCGGTGGAAAGGCTACTCAGACCGAGACGCCTCTTCGCAAGCTGCGTGACGAAAATTCTATGCTGCACCGCACGCTACCGTATGCCTTTGTAGTATGCGCAATTTTGCTTGGAGTATGCTTTATTTTCCACGGCGGTGCGCTCGGCGCGGCGATTTACAATACGTTTTTCGGACTTTTCGGACTTATCAGCGTGCTTATTCCGTTTTTGCTGATTTATTTTGCTGCCTGCTGGCGCAAGTGGGTTAGTGACGGTCAGCATACGCTTAAGTGTATATTTGCGGTCGTTTGCATACTGTTCGGCGGTGCGCTGACTCAGCAGATTATGATTGCTATGGCATCGGCAGAGGATTTTACAGTCGTTTCCTCCCTTTTCAAAAACGGACTTTTGCTGCTTGGCGGCGGCCTTTTCGGCGGAATTGTGGGTATCGGTCTGTACAAGGCGTTTGAGGCGGCGGCAGGAATTATTATCACCTGTGCAATTATTGTCACATTTGGCTTCTTCCTTTTCGGAATTACGCCGAGGACTATCTGGATAAACATAAAATACACCTACAAGATGCAGCGGGAGCGCCGCATTGCCGCAGCAGAGCGCGCGGCAGCGGAGCGCGAGTTTGCATATGAGGAGCCTGACGGCGGCGAAGATGCGCTCGTTCCACCCGAAAACCCTGAGCCGTTTGACTCGACAAAGCCGTTTGACACCGCACTTTCAAACCCCGATTTCGATATGAACATCGGCGACGAGTTTAGTGAAACTGCGGAAAATCCTACAATACCACCTGTTGAAGAGAGCGAGCCGAAGGAAAGAAACGTATATAACCGTTACGGCGAGATAGACCTTGGCGCTATCTTTGTTGACGAGTCCGCACAAACTCCCGAGGACACCGAGGGGGGCGGAACGCACATCGGCGACCTGCTTGATGCTGATGCGGAGAACGCAGAGGATGAAACCGCTACTCTCACGGTGACTACCGCCGATGAGGGCATAGCTCCTCCCGTAGAGAAAAAGCCTAAAGCACCCAAGGCTCAGTACCGTTTCCCGCCTATTTCGCTCCTTGCGCCTCCCGAAAAGAAAAAGAATGAGGACGTTGGTGCGGAGCTTCGCGCAAATGCGCAGAAGCTCGTTGAAACCCTGAAATCCTTCCACGTCAACGTAAGCGTGGCAAGCGTTTCGCGCGGACCTACGATTACCCGCTATGAGCTTATCCCTGAGGCAGGAACGAGAGTTCGCTCTATTGCAAACCTCGTTGACGATATATCCCTTTCGCTTGCGACCTCGGGTATCCGTATCGAAGCGCCTATCCCCGGAAAGGCGGCGGTAGGTATTGAGGTGCCGAACAAGACCGTTTCCACTGTTACGCTTTGTGCGCTTATTGAGAACAAGACCTTCTCTGAGGCAAAAAGCAAGCTTGCGGTATGCCTTGGCAAGGACGTTGGCGGAACGCCTATCGTATTTGACATTGCTAAAATGCCCCACCTGCTTATCGCAGGTGCCACCGGTATGGGTAAGTCGGTCTGCATAAACTCGATTATTACGAGTATCCTTTATAAAGCTACTCCCGATGAGGTAAAGCTTATCCTGATTGACCCTAAAAAGGTTGAGTTCAATATCTATAACGGTATTCCGCATCTGCAGATACCCGTTGTAAGCGAGCCTAAAAAGGCGGCAGGCGCACTTCACTGGGCGGTTACCGAGATGGAGCGCCGCTATGAGCTTATCGAAGAGGTAGGCGCGCGCAAGATAGAGCCTTATAACGAAATTGCAAGACAGCGCGGACTTGAGGTGCTTCCTTACACTGTTATAATCATAGACGAGCTTGCAGACCTTATGATGACAGCACCCGATGCGGTCGAAGATTCTATCTGCCGCCTTGCGCAAAAGGCGAGAGCTGCAGGTATGCATATCATCATCGGTACTCAGCGCCCGTCTGTTGACGTTATTACAGGACTTATCAAGGCGAATATCCCTTCTCGTATAGCGTTCACCGTTGCATCGCAGGTTGACTCGCGCACGATTATAGATATCGCAGGTGCAGAAAAGCTTATCGGCCGCGGCGATATGCTCTACTATCCCGTAGGACTGTCAAAGCCGATGCGCGCGCAGGGTGCTTTTGTCAGCGAAGACGAGGTCGAGCAGATAACCGCATTTGTAAAGCAGTCTGTCGGCGAAACCGAGTATGACGCGGATATTATTGAGAGCATCGAGCGCGAGGCTCAGGCTATCGGTCAGAGCGGCAAGAAGGGCGGAGAGGCGGCTGTTGATGACGGTGCAGGGGATGCCAAGCTCCGCGATGCACTTGAAATTGCAACCGACCTTGGCAAGATTTCTACTTCACTGCTCCAGCGCAAACTTTCGATAGGCTACGGCAGAGCGGCCAAGATAATCGACATTATGGAAGCACGCGGATTTGTCAGCGCACCCGACGGACAGAAGCCGCGCGAGGTTCTTGTAACTAAAACGCAGTTCAGAGAAATGGTTGTAAACAACGATGAGAGGTTAAAATAAGTAATGGCGATTCTCATTTCAATTGACGGCCTTGACGGCAGCGGCAAGGGCACGCAGAGCGAGCTTCTTGCAAGCCGTCTTAATGCCGAGGGAAAAAGAGCAAAGGTAATCAGCTTTCCGATGTACGGCGAAGACTCCTGCTTTGCTGTCGAGATGTATCTTGGCGGCGCGCTCGGCGGCAGTCCGTCGGATACAAATGCATATGCGGCATCCACGTTTTTCGCGGTAGACAGATATATCAGCTACCGTACCCAGTGGAAAAAGGATATCGAGGAATGCGACTATATCATTTTCAACCGTTATGTCAGCGCGAATGCGGTGCATCAGCTTTCCAAGCTTGAAAAAGAGGAGTGGGAGAGCTTTCTTGACTGGCTGTGGGAGTACGAGTTTGATAAGCTCGGTCTTCCAAAGCCCAATATGACACTCTATCTGCTTGTTCCGCCAGAGGTTTCAATGGGGCTTGTAGATAAGCGCGGAGAGAAAAAGGATATTCACGAGCTTGACAAAGACTATATGCAGAAATGCTTTGAGGCAGGCAAATATGCCGCAAACCGCCTCGGCTTTGTGAAGATTGACTGCTGTGAAAACGGTGCTATCCGCACAAGAGAGTCAATAGCAGACGAAATTTATAAAAACGTAACGAAAAAATGATTAAGTGAAAGGAGATAACTATGGTATATTTCTTTTTAGCAGACGGATTCGAAGAAATTGAAGCGCTTTGCCCTCTTGACCTCTGCCGCAGAGCAGGGATAGAGGCAAAAACTGTCAGTATAACCGAGAAAAAAGAGGTTACAGGCTCACACGGAATTACCGTTAAGGCTGACCTTACTGCGGAGAACAGGCTCAGTGATTTTGATATGATAGTACTCCCCGGCGGTATGCCCGGAAGCACAAATCTTGACGAGTCGCCGCTTGTTGAGGGATGCATAAATTACGCACTCAAAAATGACAGATATATTGCCGCGATATGCGCGGCACCGATGATACTAGGAAAGCGCGGATTGCTCAGCGGTAAAGAGGCGATATGCTACCCCGGCTTTGAAAAACATCTTGAGGGCGCCACTATATCCGAAAATTCCGTGGTGCAGAGCGGAAAAATAGTTACCGCGGCGGGAATGGGTGTTTCTCACGACTTCGGTCTTAAGATAGTTGAGATTTTTTGCGGAAAGGAAGCAGCCGATAAACTTTGCGGCGCGGTGCTTTACAGATGAGCGTTGAAATTCTTACTGACAATCCTAAAGTGCAGCGCCGTGAGGATGCAAAGCTGCTTCGTGATGCGTTGCCTATGGACTTTCGTGCATCCGCATCGGCTTCAATATGCAAGCGTGTAACCTCTATGGCATCATTCGGCCTTTGCGATATACTGCTTTGCTATTTTCCTGTCCGCAGTGAGGTAGATGTTCTTCCTATTGCAAGGGCGGCGCTTGAGCGCGGAAAGACTGTTGCATTCCCTGTGTGCAAGGACGGAGAACTTGAGTTTTACTCGGTAAAGTCGCTTGATGAGGTCAGTGAAAAAAGCACTTTCGGCGTTCCGGAGCCGCTCGCAAGCGAGGACAGACTTATAGTTCCTACAAAGACCACAATGATACTTATGCCCGGACTGCTTTTTGATACGAACGGCAAGCGCATAGGATATGGAGGCGGCTATTATGACAAGTACATCCGCCGTTATCCCGACCTGCTTCATTCCTCAATGACTGTCGGAATTACATACTCGGCGTTTCTCTCCGACATACCGATACCGTATACCGATTTCGATATCAGTGCGGCACTTATCGTTACCGAAAAGAAACTGCATTTTGCACGTAAGATTGAAAAGGCTCCCAAGTGGGAGGTAAGACATCGCCGCTATGTACCGCTTATTGATGCGGACGGTAATCCCATAGAGAAGAAAAAGCGCGAGTTTTATAATTCCAATTACGTTTCTCCCGACGAGGGAAAATACAAGAAGCCAAAGGCAAAGGATGTCATTAAATGAAATTAAAGCCTTATACCACAGCGCCATTTCTTGCGGCGCTTGTATATCTGCTCACGATCTGCGCAGGGTATATACTGGCAGGACTTGATACGACATCAGGCGGGTATCTGTATGCGCTCGGCGGAATCCAGCTTGCCGCTTATGCAATACCGCTTGTGATATACGCTCTGCTTTTTGGTGGCATTTCATTTCGCCGTATGCGCTTTTCTTTACCTACGGGAGTGAGCGTTCCGCTTCAGATTCTGCTTATGCTTATACTCCTTGTCGGAACATCTCTTATATCAATGCTCCTAAGGCGCGTAGGCATCGTTTCTGCTGATGGCGGCGGATATGTGGGGGCATCGCCTGATATACTTGCTTTGGCGGTTGCATCTGTTGTCCCTGCTGTGTGTGAGGAAATACTGTTCAGAGGAGTGATTATGAGTTCCTTTGAGCCCTGCGGAATATCTCCTGCCATAATCGGATCATCGCTGCTATTTGCCTTTGCGCATATGAGTTTTGAGGAGCTCCCTCTCTATTTCTTTGCAGGCGTTGTGCTTGCTTTTTCGGTGTATATAAGTCGCTCATTGCTAACTGCTGTGGTTTTGCACGCGGTTTATAATATCGGCACGCTTTGCTTTGGTGACTATCTTAGCGGCATAGCCGCACATCTTGAGAGCTTTTCGCTACTGTTTATCCTGCTCTTCTTCGGGCTGTGGATACTTGTGCTTGTTGCACTTTCCGAGGGCTCGCGTATATACGGAATATACGCCGAGCGCGCGCTTGACAGCGGTTATACGCCTGAAAAGATGACTCGCACCGAAAAAATAAAAGGTAGCGCGGCGGTGTATCTCTCCGTTCCGTTTCTCATTGCATCGCTTATTTATATAGCGGTAGTGATTTTTTCAATGCAGGATATTGTATAAGCATTATGAAAGGATTAAGGTATGGACGAAAATAAGAACAAAAGGCCGCGTCCGCGCCGCAGTATAGATGATATAGCCCCTGCACCAAAACCGCAGGCGGCCCCTGCGCCAAAGCCGCAGGCAGCCCCTGCGCCAAAGCCGCAGGCAACCCCTGCGCCAAAGCCGCAGCCAGTTCCTGCGCCAAAGCCGCAGCCAGCCCCTGCGCCAAAGTCGCAGGCAGCTCCTGCGCCAAAGCCGCAGCAAGTCCCTGCGCCAAAGCCGCAGGCAACCCCTGCGCCAAAGCCGCAGCCAGTCCCTGCGCCAAAGCCGCAGGATGACGAAAACGAAAAAACACGTTTATCACAGGCAATTCCCAAGACTAAACTCAAGACCGAAGTCCGCAAGGAAAAGGAAAAAGAGGAGGAGGGTTCGGGCGTTGCAAACGGAATTTTCAAGGCAATCATTTATATGACGGTCGTACTTGTTGTGGCGGTGCTGCTTGCCTACGGAATAATTCTTGTTGCAAATGATGTTTTCGCCTTTGTAAAGTCTGATGAGGCAATAGAGGTTGTCATTCCTGAAAACGCGATGGTAGACGACATAGCCGATATTCTCGCCGAAAACGGCATAATTGAGTATCCGAGCCTGTTCCGCCTTTATGCTAAGTTTCAGGATGTAGACGGTCTTGACGATGAGGGCAACAGTATATTCATCCCCGGTACGTACACGATTACCCCGATGAAAAACTATATGCAGCTTCTCGGCGCATTCCAGAAGCAGAATACCCGTGAAACCGTTTGGGTAACTATACCTGAGGGCTCCACCTGCGAGGATATTATCACTCTACTTGTGGACGAATACGGCATTGCGAGCCGCAAGGAGTTTGAGAGTGCAATAAACGACTATGATTACGGTATGGAATTTCTCAACGGACTTGACAAGCTTGAGGGACGTTATTACCGTCTTGAAGGCTATCTTTTCCCCGACACCTATCAGTTCTATATTGACTCAAGTGCCGAAACTATAGTTTACAGAATGCTCCAGAACTTTGAAAGCAAGCTTTCGTATATCGGCGACGACTATTGCGCCGAGAGACTTTCGGAGCTTGGTATGACTCTTGACGAGGTCGTCACACTTGCCTCTATGGTTGAAAAAGAGGTTAAGTACGCGATAGACTATGATCAGGTTGCTTCGGTTTTCTACAACCGACTCCGTGACAGGGCAAACTTCCCACGCCTTGACAGCGATGCAACCACCGTTTATGCGATTACGATGGAAACAGGCGAGCGCCCCGAAACCCTCGGCGTGGCAGAACTTGCGTTTGAGAGCGATTACAATACAAGACTCCGCAGCGGTATGCCCCCCGGCGCTATTGCCAACCCCGGATACGAGGCGCTTTACTGTGCATTCTATCCGGCTAAAACTAACTATTATTACTTCGTTGCCGACAATAGCGGTTATAATCTGTATGCACGTACGCTTGCAGGTCATAACGCTAATAAGGACGAGGTAAGAAAAGAGGCAGAGAATTGATAGTAAACCCAAGTGAAACCACCGTCGCTTACCGCTGTCCTGAGTGCGGAAGCGGTGTTAAAAGCATTGTTGGAATTTTCGGGCTGTCCGCACCGATGCTGAAGCTGAAGTGTCCCTGCGGCTCAAGCTCGATGACAATAAAAAAGACGGCGGACGACAAGATACGCCTTAGCGTACCCTGTATTGTCTGTCGCCGCGACCACGAATATGTCGTGAGCCGTGAACTGTTTTTTAAAAATGAGGTTTTCGAGCTTCCTTGCTCGCTTTCCGGCTTTTCGCTCTGCTTTATCGGTAGCGGCGAGCAGGTTTCTGCAGCGCTTGAGGTTGCCGATGAAAAGCTTGCCGCGGCACTTAAAGAGGCGGGAGCAGAAAGCCTTGATGTGTTCAAAAATCAGCCCGAAGAGGTGGAGGAAATTCCGGTGTCGCAGGTTTATGACATCGTGCGCTTTATATTAAAGGAGCTTGAAGAGGAGAACGCCATTCGCTGCAACTGCCGCGAGGGAGATTACGATATCGAGCTGTTCGATGACTGCGTTTCGGTATATTGCAAAAACTGCGGAGCGAAAAAAGTAGTTTCAACCGCCTCTCTTCAGGAAGCGCAGGCGTTCCTTGAAATTGACGAGCTTGTATTGAGGTAAGATGACGATGGGGGTTACTCCCGCCGTTTCGTACTGAACGCCCTATAAAACAAAAAAGAGCCGAAAGGCTCTTTTTTAATTTTGTTTTTGTACGCTCTTATATTCGTCATAGAATTTGAAATACGGGCATTTTCTGTAGCCTGCGTGGAGGAAACGGCATAACTCGTCCTCGTCCATACGCTGTGTGCAGATATACATTTCGTACTCTTCGTCGTAGTCGTAGTACTCGCACTCCTCACAGAGCGGGGCGGTATTCTTTGTATTCATACTATCTTGCAAGCTCTTGTTTGCAGTTTTTGCAGACAAGCTTTCCGCAAAATTCGCTGAGCTCTTCCTTGCCGCCGCAGAAGGTACAGGAATGAATGTACTTTTCAAGGATAACAGAAGCACCGTCAACAAAAATCTCAACGGGATCCCCCGAATTAATTTCAAGGCGCTTGCGGATCTCCATTGGGATGACTATTCTACCAAGCTCGTCTATGTTTCTTACAATACCGGCAGTTTTCATTTGTTAACCTCCATTTTTTACCATTTTCTGGTAACATTCTACCACAGTTTACAAAATTTGTCAATATGATTGCCGGAGAATTTTGGTATAATTTGTAAAAAATTATGCCTTTTCGGAGGTTATCTTAAAGCGGATTGCAGTGCGTTCTTCGCCGTCAATTTCGATTTCCTCGAAAGAGGGCTGGGCGTATATTTCTACACCCGTAGGTGCGAGAAATCCGGAGGCGATAGCGATTGCCTTGACCGACTGGTTCACAGCGCCTGCACCGATTGCCTGAACTTCAGCCTCGCCGTCATCGCGGATTGCCGCGGCGAGCGCTCCTGCTACCGAATTAGCATTTGATTTTGAAGATACTTTTAAAATGTTCATATAAATTAGTCCTTTCTGCCAATTATCGTTATACGAGAAAATTATAACTGCAGAATGTGACAAACATATGACGAAATCTGAAAAATCTTGTAAAATCAGCGCACAAAGCGTTCTATGGCAGTCGCTTTTCCGTTTTCGGCAGAGACTAATAAGCCGTTTAAAACTATATCGCCGTCGGCTACAAGGAACTTCTGCGGAAGTCCCGTTGTCATCTTACGGATTATCACATCCTTGTCTGTGCCGAGAATGCCATTTTCAGGGCCGCACATACCAAGGTCGGTTATATATGCCGTGCCGCCGCCAAGAATTTTTTCATCGGCGGTCTGCACGTGTGTGTGTGTGCCGACAACGGCTGTGGCTTTTCCTGCAAGGAAGTATCCGAGGGCTATTTTTTCAGCGGTAGCTTCGGCGTGGATATCAACAACAGAGAAGTCGTAGTTACCCTCGTTTTTATCAAAAACGCGCGTTGCTGCTTCAAATGTGTTGCCTGCGTGGTCCATATTCATCATACCGGTAAGGTTTATTACAAGAACTCTGTAGCCGTTTATGTCTACCACGGTTTCGCCGGTACCGGGCGCCTCCGCCGGAAGATTGAGCGGGCGGAGCAGATACGGGCTGTCATCAAGCATAGGGTAGAGTGAGCGCTGATGAAAGGTATGGTTGCCGCCGGTCAGCACGTCAACGCCTGCATCAAGCAGGGTTTTTGCATCATCGGCAGAAAGTCCCATAATTTCGCTTGCGTTTTCGCCGTTGGCAATTACCATATCTACTTTCAGCTCGCGGCGCAGGCTCCACAGATTTTCTTTAAGGTATTCAACTGTGCGCTTGCCTACGATGTCGCCGAGTATTAAAAATTTCATATAAATCTCTTTCTACGGTTAAAAAATGCTTCGGGCTGAAGCCCGAAGCGTTTTTTATTATTTTGCGAAATCAAATGCGCGGCTCTCGCGGATAACGTGAACCTTGATCTGACCGGGATAGTCCATCTCGCTCTCAATCTTTGCAGCGATATCGTGCGCCAGAATAGTCATCTGGTCATCGGTCACCTGTTCGGGCTTGACCATTACGCGGATTTCGCGGCCCGCCTGAATAGCAAAGGTTTTTTCAACTCCGCTAAAGTCGTTTGCAAGCTCTTCGAGCTTCTGCAGACGCTTGATGTAGTTTTCAAGATCCTCGCGTCTTGCGCCGGGACGTGCTGCCGAGATGGCATCGGCTGCCTGAACGATAAATGCGATAACAGACTGAGGCTCAACATCGCCGTGATGTGCCTCGATAGCGTTGATGATTTCCTTGCTTTCCTTATGCTTCTTGGCAACCTCAACACCGAGCTGAATGTGTGTACCCTCGGTTTCGTGCGTGAGAGCCTTGCCGATGTCGTGGAGCAGACCTGCACGCTTAGCCGCGGTGGAGTCAACACCCATTTCGTCAGCAATAATGCCGGAAAGGAGAGAAACCTCAATAGAGTGGCGCAGAACATTCTGCCCGTAACTTGTACGGTATCTGAGTCTGCCGAGCAGACGGATAACGTCGGGATGAAGTCCGTGCACGCCTGTTTCAAATATTGCTTTTTCGCCCGCCTGCTTGATGGTGTTTTCAACCTCTTTGCGAGCCTTTTCAACCATTTCTTCGATTCTTGCAGGGTGAATACGGCCGTCTGCAATCAGCTTTTCAAGTGCAAGTCTTGCAGTTTCGCGGCGTACCGAGTCGAAGCCGGAAATGGTGATTACCTCAGGCGTATCGTCAATAATGAGGTCAACGCCTGTAAGTGTTTCAATAGCGCGGATGTTTCGACCTTCGCGGCCGATGATTCTACCCTTCATATCCTCATTGGGAAGATGAACGGTGGAAATGGTGATTTCGCTGACGTGGTCAGCAGCACAGCGCTGGATAGCGAGCGAGAGAAGGTTTTTAGCCTTTTCGTCGGCTTCTTCTCTGAACTGTTCGTCATACTGTGCGATTTTGAGAGCTTTTTCGTGTGTCAGTGCCGTTTCTACGCGGGAAAGAAGTTCATCCTTAGCCTGCTCCTTTGTATAACCTGCTATTCTTTCAAGCATTGCTATCTGGGAGTCAAGTGTTTTTTGAATTTCATCTCTGAGAGATTCTGTCTCCTTGATTTTCTGGTCGAGAAGTTCATTCTTCTTCTCA
>JAZSKM010000169.1:0-13467 GCA_045534835.1 Eubacteriales bacterium
CGATGCAACCGACCTGAAACAGGTCGTCCATATTTTCGCGCCTGTTAGTAAACCTTTGTATTATGCTCAGCACAAGCCTAAGATTACCGTCTATAAGCTTTTTTCTCGCCTCGTTGTCACCTTCCTTTGTACGCTTCAGCAGTTCCCTTTTTTCCTCATCGGTAAGGTTTTTCAGTTTTGCGGTATCAACACCGCATATTTCAACTTTACTGAAATGCATATCAATCTCCATTCCGCCGCCAAGCGGCGGCACGAATAGTTAGGTGAAGTTCTCGGTACCGCACCTTGTGCGGCAAAACGGGTTCGGGTCCCGTTTTGCGAGAAATTCGGCGTGAAATAATCCGTGTAAAATGCACTGTAAATTATATTTTCACGCTATTCTCCTAACTTTTTCTCACTACGAAGTATTGACATATGCATTTTTCGGTATGCAGATATTTACGTAGGGAAAATATAGAAGTATTGACTTTGCTTTTACGGTAAATTATAATATTATACATAGTTTAGAAATTCCGGAGGAGTTATGGATAACACTACACCACTCTACTCTATAAAAAAGGATAACACGCGCTTGGTTTTAGAAGCAATTGCACGAACCAGCAGTACAACAAAGCTTGAAATTTCCGAAGAAACGGGACTCAGTCTTATGACAGTCGGAAAAATCGTGAGCATTTTAACCACTGCAGGTATTGTAGTTCACGAAAAGAAGATATCACAAAAAGCGGGCAGACGCGCCGAGGTTTATAGGGTACGTCACGACTGGCTTATACCTATGTTTGAAGTTTCTTCTCGCGTTTTTAAGTTTTATATTACCGACCTTAAAGGCAAGGTCGTTGACAAGATGACCTATCGCACCACAAGCGATCCACAGTATATTTCAAATGAGTTTGTTTCTTTTATGAAGCGCACGCTTGAGCTTTTGCGCGAAAGCTATAAGAATAAAAAAGCGCTTGGTATAGGCGTTTCCGTGGCGGGCGTTTACGATAAAGAAAGCGACACTATCCGTTCATCAATGCTTAGCGAGCTTTCTTCAATCAAGCTGATGAGCAACATTACAAAGCTTTTTAGAAACAAGAATGTTGTTATTGAAAATGCAAACCGCCTTTGCGCGGCGGGAATTATCGAGGGACTTGAAAGCTACAAGGACAGAACAATTTCCTGTCTGAGTGTCGGCGACACCATAGAGTGTACTACCTGCGACCACGGAGTGTATCTGTCCGGCAGCGGAAATCTCGCGGGCAGGCTTGGAGATATTCCCTATTCTCCTGGTGTTACATATGCTAATTTCATTAAGGACACCTATGAGCCTGATTTTGTACAGGACTCTATTCTTGACCTTTTAAGAATTGTATCCGTCGCATACGATCCCGACACCATTTATTTGTGTTCCGACAAGTTCTCTTTTACCCCTCCGACAATTCAAAGGCTCGAATCCGCGCTTAAAACAAGTATGATATGGCCAAAAAAGTCTCCTGAGCTGAAGTACGTACATTCTACAGAGCTTGAAAGCCTGAGTGCCGTGATTTCTAGAGTAATCGAAAACTGGCTTGACGAAACATTAAAGAAAAGCACATAAATTTTTGTCTGTCCGTGCATACTATTTTCGAGGCGATATGTCTTAATAGTATATATACGGAGGGACACCCCTATGGAAAACAATGCAAATATGTGTATCGAATGCACCGTAAATCAGTGTAGACATCACTGCAGCGATATGAATTATTGCTCTCTTGAGAAGATCAAGGTGGTAACTCACGAGGAAAACCCCACTGTTACTCAGTGTACAGACTGCCACTCTTTTGAAGCAAAGAGCAACTGTTGCTCATAACAAAAAACGCACGGGAACCCCGTGCGTTTTCTCTTTACTGTCTTTCGACTATTTTCACATTTACAGGAAGAATACCTGCCTGCTCATATACTATCTCGTTTATCTGTGCAATATCGTTTTGCATAAGCCCATCCGACTTGACAACTATGTTTGCCATATTGCCACTCACCACCGCCACGCAGTCGGCAAATCCCTTTGCTTCCACGAGCGTTTCAATATTAGCCTCGTTTTCTATATCCTTGGCGATCTGCGATATGTCTGCGAATGCCTGCGCTTTCGTATCATCTAAAGCCTCCGCACTTGCGACTACCGTCTGCAAAACTTCAAGTGCCTCATCTCTCGCCTTCTGACGGCTAAGCACAGTAGTGGAAAAGTAGGCATCAGTCTGTGGAATTTCCGCTACCTCTTTACTTTCAGTCTCACCGCCGCCGTATGTATCCTCCATATTGCCAGTGCCGTAACCAATAGTGTCTACGGGATCGCTGAAGAAGAGATAGTTCGCAAACACTGCGCCACCTATTACTAAAATTGCAAGCGCCACCATCAGATTCTTCTTGCCTATTTTGCTGTAGACATTTTTAAAAAATTGGCCGACTTTCTTAAATTCAAATTTCTTACTCATAGCTACCTCCGTGCCAAAATATTATCTGTTTAAATATATTTTTGATTGATGCATTTTATTCTAGTTTCTGTCCGAAACCGTTATTCGTGTGCTTTTAATGTCAAATAGTGCATTGACCATCTCGTACAGCGCAAGCTGAACATCAGGATCATCGCCACCGTTACAGACAATAGCGATGCCTGAAATCTTTTCTTTGCCACCCGAATATCCGATTATGTTTGATACCTCCTTTGCCTCGTATGATATCATTACCTCCGCATTGCTGACTCCTTTTACAAGGTTGCACATCTCACTGAGGCGCTCCTCAGTGGAAAGTGACTTTGTCGATTGCTCGCCTCTTTCATCGGCAAACGAGGAGACCGCTATAACAACAAGGAGAAATATTATAAGCGGTACAAACCACTTCTTTTTTGCAATTCCATTCAATTAAACACCACCTCTGCATCGACATTATAATTATCTTTAAGAAACCGCTTTACATCGTAACCGCTTAAAAATGCCTTGCTTATATCAAACTTTACAGTCAGCTCGCAAAGCTCAAAGCTTTCAATATTAATAACCGCTTTGCAAAATGTAGGCTTTTCGGCAAATTCCTTTTCCACTGCATTACAGATTTTTTCTGCAAGCATCCGCTCTGACTCCTTTTTTATCTCCTGCAAGGTATCATTTTCAATCATTTCAAAGTTTAAACTTGTATATGTGTCTGTACCCACGTATACGATATGCCTGAAGCCCAAAAATGCCGATAAAAGAATTGTTAAGATGAAAATATCAAGAAGAATCTGAATAACCTTTGATACCTTTTCGCCAAATGCGGAGTCAAGTACCATCTTTGTAAGAGATGCAATTACCGAAACTGCAGTACATAAAATAAACGTGTTTCTCATTATGAAATTATAGCAGGGACTGTCCCCATAAATATACCTATATTTACCATTCCAATTACAAATACAGCTGTAAAGGATGCGAGCATAAAGCCGAGAGCGTGCTTGATATGTACAAAGGTTTCTTTTGCCGCGCTTAGTGGGAAATAGTCACACAAGAATATGACTATACTTATCAGCACCCCGTTTCCCCATAGTATAAGAAGCGGCGGCAAATACATTGATAAAAGAAATACTACAGCCGCAGTACCAACAGTATTTTTCACCGCAACAAGACTGCCGCCAACCAGCCTCAGAGCATCTCCGATAGTACCGCCCACTATCGGGACAGTGTTACCGACAAGTAGGCGTAAAGCCTTTGCCGAAAAGCTGTCTGTCCCTGCAGCAGAAAGACTCTGCGTGCTGAGTGCAATAAAAAACAGCCCCAAGAAGATTGAAAAAGCGGTATAAAATATCCTTTTTAATGTTTGTGAAAGGATAGTCATTTTACTTGAAAAATTCGCGGCATCTACAATTGCAATGCCGAAAAAAAACGAGCATACCACAGGTACTATCTTGTAAATAAGTATCTGAATTGACGAAACTGCAACTGTAAAGAAAACGGTTGAAATTTTCGCACTTGCCACATTTCCGCTTGCCGCTGTGAGCGTTCCGAGAGTAGGTGCAAGGACTCCCAGAAACGCCGCTGTTTCTTGCATATACCCGACAACTTGGTTTATAAGCTCACTTATGTAAACAAGCACTGAAGCCGCCATTGAAAGCCGTAAGGTGTACCCTATCGCTTCATTAACTCTCTTAGCACCAAAAGCGCCTTTTATTATTTCAAATATCAGTAGGATTGCAATAAATGCAAGTGCAATGCCTGTCCATTTCGGGAATACAAGCAAATCGCCTACGGCTTCCTTCAAAAATGCGCCTGCGCTCTCCCATACACTGTCATTTTTCGCACCGCTTTCTATTATTTCGGTCAGTTTTAGTGCATAGTCGCTGACAACTTCACCTTTAACCTCTCCGAAAAATTTTTCTGCTGTTACATCCATTTCAGTCCCCAATAATAAAGAACAGTTTTTCAAGCAAATCCATACATGCAGGTAATGAAATATACAATATTTCAATAACCGCAACAGTTTCAATAATACGCGCTACGGCTTTTTGCCCTACCTCTTCACAAACCGTGGCGGAGGCGGTTGCGAGAATTGCAATTCCGCTTATATGCATAATATATTTCACTGATAGATTTGCGCCGAAATTCTCAAATACCACTACAGCTTTATCCCACAGAGCTGAGGCTTTAGTAATTACATATGCAAATGTAATGATATATATAAGTGAAGATATCAGTGAGGAAAGCTGCTTTTCCCTGCCATCAAAAACCAAAAGCGAGGCGGCGCTTATCACCAAAATCCCGCACATACTCAAAAATTCTGTCATACGCCAAAAAGTATTCTGATTTTTTCAAACAGCTCTGCTATTTTATCAGTAAGCATAAGTAAAACAGCTATTATACCCGAAACCGAGATAAGCATCGATTGTTCTTTCCTGTCCGCGCGGTCAAGTACAAGACTGGAAAACATAACAATTATCCCTATGCCGATAACTTTATAGACAAGCGTAAATTCCATCTTTTCCTCGCAAAGATTTTGCTTTTTTACTAATTTGTATGAGGCTTGTCTATAAAGTATGACAAAAAAACACCACCGCATAACGCGGTGGTGAAACGGCTAAAGCATATCAAGCGTACCGAAACGGTACCCCATACCTCTCCAAACATCTATAAGCTCTCCGAGAATATCAGCGTTTGTCTTTGATGTGGGGTGCAGCAGTAAAATCTCGCCGTTGTGTGTTCCGTTTATAAGTTTTTCCTTTGCCGTGTCAGGTGACATTTGTTTTGCATTGTCCCAATCTGCATAGGCGAAGCTCCAAAGAACCGTTTTATATCCCATTTCCTCAAGCATCTTCAGGTTGTCTTCTGTAAAGCTTCCTTCGGGAGGACGGTAAAACTTCGGCATCTCGCCGCCGATTTTTTCGGAATAAAGTTTTTCAAGTCCGTAAAGTTCTTTTTCAAAAACGGATTTGTCCGTTACCTTAGCCATATTTTTGTGTGACATTGTATGATTGCATACAAGATGTCCTTCATCCGCCATTCTCTTGACAAGCTCGGTATTTGACTCAATAAGATGACTGAGTACAAAGAAAGCGGCTTTTACATCCTTTTCTTTAAGCGTATCAAGTATTCTCTCTACATTTCCGTTTTCATACCCTGCATCAAAGGTGAGATAAATCACCTTATCTTCGCTGTTATCACCGTGGTTTTTATCCACATAGTAACAACTGTAATTCGTAATAAAAGATAAACTATCGTCAAGAGACGGTTGCTTATGCTCGTTATTCTTTTTAAAATACCAATTGATTTCCTCTGCTGCTACAGAAACTGTCAGTATAATTATCAGAATAACGGCAATCGCTGCAAAAATTCTTTTTTGCTTTCTCATAAATCCTCTTTGTGACCGTCACGGTAATATTGTTGCCATAATGAAAAATATAAACCGTGTAAATAATTAGAAAAAGGCTGCAAAACGCAGCCTTTTTCTAATTATTGTTAAATGAATCATAAATTAAATATTTTCCGTCTTTTTCTGTGAGATACCAAATAATATCAATATAGTCACGGTAGTCCTGAAGTCCGCGATACTTCAAAACGTGTGTGAGAGTTACTCGGCAGGCAAAAGCATTGTCATTATATTCATAATACTCGGTAACATCAGCATCCTCAAAGTCGTAGCTGTTGTGATCTATTACCATCCAGTTTGGCGAGGTACGTATGCTCTGATAAAGGCTTGAGGATGAGTCAAGGTATTTTGCGACAGTGCCAAACACCGCATCCTTTTGCAAATAGCACGCATATGCCTTGGTAGCCTCTATAACATAATCGGCAAGCTCAGGCGAGATTGTTTCATCAAAAACCATCTCGGCGCAATAGATGCCGCTGTCAAGAAGAACAACTTCAGCAGAATTACCTGCAGACGAGTATACCTCAAACTCAGGCTCGCCGAGAAGATTGTCAAACGAATATGTGGTATATTCGATACCAACCAGATTTCCTGGTATTTCATCTCCAAGCGCGGTTGTAATTATATCTCCTCCGGTATATTCTTCTCCGGCATCTATACCGTTTACCTTAAGCGAAAATCCCACGGGAATCATAACAGAACGTGAAATCAACAGGTTTTCATTCAACTTTGCATCCTTAAGTTCGTAAATGTCAAAGCCTTTTTCTGTTTTTTCGCCGCTTTTATCGAGAGTAAGAGTAGCAAACCGCTTGCCGTCGCATTTTACGGCATATTCAATCTTTTCATCAAGTCCTGTTGATGTACTTTGCAGAGAAAAGTCTTTTCCGCCTGTCAGTTCATCGAAATACGCCGCAGCTCTCTCAGTCGTTTCCATTTCCGATATCTGCGAGTCAAAAAGTTCGTACAGAGCTTTACGGTCACCAGAATTAAAGTAACTTTCCAGAACTTCCTCGGCGACATACTTATATTGTGAATCTTCATATTCTCTTAGCACATCCGTTAAATAAGATTTTCCGCACTCGGTAAGAATAAGTGTCAAAACTACTAAAACGAGCAGGAATATGTAGAACACGGGGATTTTTTTAGCCTTCACTGTTTTCCCCTCCCACTACAAAGAATGTCGGCATTTTTCTTGGTGTAGTAAACGCCTTGTATTTATTGACAAGCCCTTGCTTCTGATACTGGTCGAGCTGGTCTATGTTAAAATCGTATTTTTCATAAT
Source organism: Eubacteriales bacterium (assembly GCA_045534835.1). Classification (GTDB taxonomy): domain Bacteria; phylum Bacillota; class Clostridia; order Oscillospirales; family CAG-272; genus UMGS902. The sequence goes on from JAZSKM010000169.1 coordinate 7,127, forward strand.
AATTTTCATAATACATCATAGCGGATGAACCGCCGTCGAGCATACCTGCCGCAACGGCGCCGTAATTTACCATAATGTCTATGACATCGTTATGCGTAGCACCAAGACTTGATGCACTTCTGCCATCTGTTACAAGTAAAATAAATGTTCCGTCCGCGCGTTGGCCTACCGCGGTACGCTGTGCGGTACCTGTATTGCCGTCTGCATAGTGCAACATTATATTGTCACCTTCACTAGTGATAAGTACATTCCCTGTTTGAAAGCAGACTCCGTCACGTATGCCGAGTTCCTCGGCACGCGCCTTGGTCATTCCCTCAGAAACATACAATCTGTCATTTTTATCAATACCGATGAAAGTACGTTTAGTATGACCGTCATTCCATACACACTCGCCCTGAGAATAGGTAATTCCTATTGGATTATCTCCCGTACCAACTCCGCCGGGATCGCTGAATTCACCGCCGTTAATTGCCGCGACCGCATTATATTTCTCGGCAAGCTTAAAAATAGTAATTCCCTGCTTTCCGCTCTTATAGTCGCTAGAAGTGCCAACAAAAACACGTGAAGGATCCTTTACAAGCAGTACATATGCTTTGTATGTTGGACCGCTGATAGTCTCAAAAATCATACCGTCCTTAGCATTTACCCACTCATCAGCCACCGTTTCGCCCGCTTTATTGGAAGAAACATAGTCCTCGATTGAAATGGTATCGGTATTGATCTTTTTACTGCCTGCAACAATCTGTTCGACCGTTTCATCAGGCAAAAACAGTCCCGGCACCCATTTAGTTGCACTTGCCTGCATTGCAGAGAGCACAAGAAGATCGCGGACGGTCTTAGACGGTCCGTGTGCAACTGTTGCTACCGCCGAAAATACAACGTACACAAGTAATACAATAATCACGCCGAGAAGAATGAAAAATCTTCCCACATATTTGCCCGCATTACTCTTTTTCTTTCTTTTTATAGGTTGCTCGGAAGAGTTTTTTTCTATTTTAGCATCGGCAACCGCACGGGTCATTACATCATCGGGGCTTTTTACAGCTCTGCGAACAGGGCGCTTCTGCGCCGTCTGCAAAATAGAAAATTCTTCGTTATTTGAGTTCTGCGCCATTATTTAATCCTTTCTTTAAATATTGCCGTTTTTTGAATTAAATACCCACTTTTTCTGAAAAAAGTAGCTCGCAATAAACAACACACAGTCTACCGCATATCCGAGAAGTACAATCAAAAAGGTTGTGCCGAATATAGGTATTAGTTCAAGTAGGCCAGTTGCTACCGCCGAAATAAGTGCTATCGGAACTGCAAGGCAGTAATATTTAAGCAGTGATGCCTTATACGAATTATCCGCTGAAAATACATATTTGCGGTTGACCGAAAAGTTGAAGAAGGACGAAAAAGCTCTTGCTAAAAGCTTGGATACAAATGTCAAAAGCGCGCTGAGCGCGGTCTTGTCAGCAAAATTTACCGAAAACAGCCTTTCGCACAGCTCGAGAAGGAGGTATAAAAGCAGACCGTCAATGGCAAAAGATGCAACAGAGCTTAAAAGAAACTTTGCAAATCTGCCGAGCGTAAACTTAAATATCAGCGAGTATATGCGATAGGAGTCGGCGAAGGGTCTGAAATGAGAGGTCTTATTTTCCTCAATATAAACGGTTTTGATTTTCACCTCGCAGTAAGGAATCTTGCGCGCTTTCATTTCAAGCAGCATATTAGTTTCATACTCAAAGCGGTCGCCAAACACTTCAAGCATATCTGTATAGTACTGCGCGGGGAAAGCTCTGAGTCCCGTCTGGGTATCCGAAATCTTAAGTCCGCAAAACAGCCTAAACACGCCGGAGGTAATACGGTTTCCAAACCTGCTGCGAGTCGGGACCTGTGGCTCGGAAAAGTCTCTGCAGCCGAGTATTATTTTGTTTTTGTCCTCTACCATCTGAACGGCACAGCGCAACACATCACTTGCCGCGTGTTGTCCGTCACCGTCAACAGTAACAGCGCCGATAGAGTCAGGACGTTTTTTCCTTATGTATGAAAATGCGGTCTTAAGTGCCGCGCCCTTGCCACGGTTTACTTCGTGGGTAAGTCGTGTGATTTTCTCATTTTCTTCGGGAAAATATTTAAGACAGTCTTCCCTGCTTCCGTCATTTACACAAATAATATCGGAAAAACCGACTGCTATCAATGACTCAATAGTTTTTCCAAGTTTTTCATCGGGATTGAGTGACGGAACTATTATTGATATTCTGTTTAATACTTCCTGCTGCATATTTACTCCTTATCGACTTTCGGCTCATTTAACAGTTTTAAAGTATCGTACAAATTTGAAGCGGCTACCATAGTAGCCTTGGTTTTTACGGCGGATTTTTCGGAATTTTTGCTTGGATAGACAACCTTTGAAAAGCCAAGACGTGCCGACTCTTTTACTCGGTAATCAAAATGTGAAACAGCTCGACATTCTCCGGACAGACCTATTTCACCGAATGCTATCAGGTCATCGGGCAGCGCACGGTCAGTAATACCCGAAATCAGCGCAAGCGCTATTGCAAGGTCTGCCGCAGGCTCGTCAAGATGCAGACCGCCCGTTACATTCAGGTATACGTCGTTTTGAAAGAACTTAAGACCAAGCCGTTTTTCAAGTACTGCGATAATCAGGCACATACGGTTGTAGTCGATACCGTTTGCCGTGCGGCGCGGCGCAGAAAACGGCGTTTGAGTAACGAGCGCCTGAACCTCTGCAATTATAGGCCTTGTTCCCTCCATCACGCATACCGCACAGTTACCGGGGACATTCTTTGGACGGTCTGTGAGCATAGCCTCTGACGGATTTTGCACCTCACAAAGTCCCGTATCTGTCATTTCAAAAACGCCAATCTCATTGGTAGAGCCAAAGCGATTTTTAATTGCGCGTATAATTCTATATGACTGACGGCGCTCACCCTCAAAATACAGCACAGCATCAACCATATGCTCAAGCACCTTGGGTCCTGAAATTCCGCCCTCTTTATTTACGTGTCCGACAAGGATAACAGAGAGCCCGTGATTTTTTGCCTTAGTTATACATGCAAGAGCGCCCTCGCGCACCTGAGTAATACTGCCGGGTGCACTTGTAAAACGGTCGGTATAAACCGTCTGCACAGAGTCGATAATCAGCACGTCTGGCTTTAGTTTATCACACTCAGAAAGAATTACATCTATGTTTGTTTCGGTCAGAAGATAGAGATTGTCCGAATCAACAGACAGCCTGCCCGCACGGAGTTTAAGCTGCCCGCAGGACTCCTCACCCGAAACATACATTACCTTTTTACACTTGCCGAGAATGTCGCAAATTTGCATAAGCAATGTTGATTTTCCGATACCGGGCTCGCCGCTGATAAGTACGACAGAGCCGTGTACAAGTCCGCCTCCGAGTACCCTGTCGAGTTCGCCGTAGCCGGTTGCATATCGCATATACTCAGGCATATCATATTCGATCAGCTTTACAGGCGGATTTCTGCGTACCGTACTACGGCGCAAATCCGCGGCAGGCTCCGCCTCTTCTACTACCTCTTCAAGCGTGTTCCAGGAACCGCAGGAAGGGCATTTGCCAAGCCACTTCAGGCTCTTGTACTCGCATTCGGTACATACAAAAGCAGTTTTAGGTGATTTCATATTTATCCTTTATATCTTTGTAAGTTTTGCAAAAGTTGACATCAGTTTTTTTGTGCCTACGGTGTCAAACGCAACCTCATATAGCGTATCTGCACCCATTTTGCTTGCAGAGAGTACAAGCCCCTTGCCAAACATAGGATGCATTACACTGTCACCTGAGGTAAGAATCTCGGCAGAAGTCGCTGACGGCTTTGGCGTAATTCCGCCGTATCGCGTTGCGAAAGAATCGGCATTAACAGAAGAGCTTTCCGAGTTTCTTGAAAATGCACTCTTCTTAGGAAGCTCGCCGACAGTAACAACCAATTCCTCGGGTATTTCAGAAATAAACTGCGACGGAGGATTGTACTGCGTGCGGCCATAAGTCATTCTTTCACGCGCACGCATAAGATACAATTCTTCGCGTGCACGGGTTATTGCAACATAGGCAAGACGCCGCTCCTCTTCAAGCTCAGAAGGATTAGTCAATGACTGCATTCCGGGGAAAATGCCCTCTTCCATACCGGGGACAAAAACAACAGGAAATTCAAGTCCCTTTGCGGAGTGCATAGTCATCATAACTACCGCATCTGCATCTTCGTCATACTTATCGACATCCGCAACAAGCGAAATTTCCTCAAGGAAGCCCACAAGATTTCCCTCTCCGTTACGCTTGATATAATCAGCCGCCATAGACACAAGTTCTTCAAGGTTATTAAGTCTGTCCTCAGACTCTTCCCCCTCGTCGACAAGCATCTGCTTATATCCAGTAGTGACAATAACACGTTCAACAAAATGATGAAGCTCTGTAGTTTCGGAAACCTCAGTCAAATACTCGATAATATTGCAAAAATCAACGAGCTTCGGTGCAACCTTAGAAAGCGCAGTATACGCAGGAGCATTTTTCATAACCGCGTACATAGAAACGTTAAGCTCGGATGCTATAGACTTTACCGCATCAAGCGAAGTAGTGCCTATCTTGCGCTTCGGTTCATTTACTATTCTTGAGAGGCGCAGATCATCATCGTGGTTGGCAATTAGAAACAGATATGCCAGAATATCCTTAATCTCTTTTCTGTCAAAGAAGCGTACACCGCCGAGAACTCTATAGGGAAGCGCGCTCTTGGCAAAAGCGCTTTCAAGTGCCTGTGATTGAGAGTTCATACGGTAAAGGACGGCAAAGTCGCTGTATTTGCGACCTTTTGCCGAAAGTTCAATAATTTTATTGACTATAAGCCTTGCCTCATCGTTTTGATTACCCGAAACAACTACTGTTATCTTGCTTCCTTCTTCGCCTGCTGTCCAGAGTGTTTTTCCCTTTCTGCCAAAGTTGTGTCCTATAACCGCATTCGCCGCATCAAGAATTCTTTTGGTAGAACGGTAATTTTGCTCAAGCTTGATTATCTTTGCATCAGGAAAAGTGCGGTCAAAATTCAATATATTTTCAATAGTTGCTCCGCGGAACTTATAAATACTCTGGTCATCATCGCCAACAACCATAATATTGCGATGCTTTCCAGAAAGTAGTTCGGTCAGCCTAAACTGAGCGTGATTTGTGTCCTGATACTCGTCAACGCAGACGTATCTGAACTTTGACTGATAGTATTTAAGGATATCAGGATTTTCCTCAAAAAGCCGCACCGTAAGCATAATAATGTCATCAAAATCAAGTGCGTTTGCATCCACAAGCTTTTTTTGATACAGCTTATACACCTTTGCCGCAATAGAAATAAGATAATCGGCATCGCTCTCCTCTGCAAGCTCGTCGGGAGTAAGCAGCTTGTCCTTTGCGCGTCCGATGATGTTCAGTATATTCTTAGCGGGAAACTTTTTCTCGTCAAGGTTCAGGTCCTTAAGGCACTGAGCCGCAAGCTTTTTTTGGTCGTCGGTATCATAAATGGAAAAGCCGGATTTATATCCGAGAAGCGAAATGTGTGTACGAAGTATGCGCATACACACAGAGTGAAACGTGCCTGCCCATATGTCGTCTGCTACCGTGCTGTTTTCAAACGCGGCAGCAAGACGGTTTTTAATCTCCTTTGCCGCCTTGTTTGTAAAGGTGATCGCAAGAACTGCCCACGGAGGACAAGAGGACACTGCAAAGTTCAAAAGAAAATCGTGAAGCGTGTCCGCATCATCGGATGCTAAAACTTTGTTGCATTGTTCCTCAAAATTATCAGGCAGATTTTCGGGAACAAAGTCGCTGTCCATCGCCGCGCCAAACTCAAGAATATGTACAATTCTGCGTACCAGAACGGTTGTTTTTCCGCTTCCTGCGCCTGCAAGAACGAGAAGCGGTCCCTCGGTTGTGTATACAGCCTCTCTTTGTTTTTCATTCAGTGTAGAATAGTATTTATCGAATAATTTCTTTTTTAGAGAAAAAAACTGTTTGTTCGTAAATGCCACGTTATATTTCTACGGTCTTATGACCGACCTTTCATCAAATTTCGCTTATTATATTTATTATACAATATTTAACTTAAATAAGCAACAAAAAAATAGTGGGAGCTTTATCTCCCACTATAAAAACATTCAGTTTTTTAGAAATTACGGTTCTGTTCCTTTTTCTGCTGATTGTTGCTCTGACGATTGTTCTGGCTGTTGTTCTGGCTGTTGTTCTGGCTGTTGTTCTGGTTGTTGTTCTGGCTGTTGTTCTGGCTGTTGTTCTGGTTGTTGTACTGGCTGTTGTTCTGATTCTTGTTTTGGTTGTTGTTATT
>JAZSKM010000199.1:0-13417 GCA_045534835.1 Eubacteriales bacterium
AGATACTTCTGCTTACCTTCTTCTACAGACATATGAAGGAGCTTATCGAGCAGGGACACGTATATCTTGCTATGCCTCCTCTTTATAAGGTACACGACGGCAAGCGCCAGAAGTATGCATATTCTGACGAGGAGCGAGATGCTATTATCGCAGAGTTCGGAAATTCAAACCGTATCAAGGCAGACAGATATAAAGGTCTTGGTGAAATGAATGCAGACCAGCTCTTTGATACCACTATGAATCCCGAAACAAGAACCTTAAAGCTTGTTACAATAGAGGATGCTATCGCGTGCGACCAGATATTCTCCGTTTGTATGGGTGACAAGGTTGAGCCGCGCCGCGAATTTATAGAGAAAAACGCAAAGTTTGCGGAAAATCTTGATTTTTGATAAAACACTTATTCACATTTTAAACTTAGTATAGAAACAAGTAGGAATATACACTTTCCTCAGTTTTCCACATATTTCATAAACCGAGTTTTCCACATCAAAAAATGTGGAAAATGTGAAAAAGTAAAAGGCTTCCCCAAAAGGGGAAGCTGTCACCGATAGGTGACTGATGAGGGGTAATAAAAACAAATAAGCCCCTCATCCGATGCCTGCGGCACCACCTTCCCCCCGAGGGGAAGGCTAAATACGAAAGGTACAAAATGAGTAAAAGAACTAAAATTACAAATGACTCAATAGAGTTTCCCGAGCAGAAAATAGTTCCTATAGATATGGAAAAGCAGGTCAGACAGGGCTTTATCGAGTATTCGATGAGCGTTATCACCAGCCGTGCACTCCCCGATGTGCGCGACGGTATGAAGCCCGGTCAGCGCCGTATCCTTTACGCAATGTATGAGGATAATCTCACGCACGACAAGCCTTTCCGCAAGTCCGCTACCACAGTTGGTAACGTGCTTGGCCGCTATCATCCTCACGGTGATGCTGCCGTTTACGGTACTATGGTACGTATGGCACAGGACTTTTCCTACCGCTATCCGCTCATATTCGGTCAGGGTAACTTCGGTAACGTAGACGGTGACAGCGCCGCTGCATACCGTTATACCGAGGCTAAGCTCTCAAAAATTGCGGACGTTATGATGACCGATATCGAAAAGGATATCGTCAATATGGTGCCTAACTTCGATAACACGAGAAAGGAACCTACAGTTCTCCCCAGCCGTTTCCCAAATCTGCTTGTAAACGGCGCTATGGGTATTGCTGTAGGTATGGCAACAAATATACCTACACATAATCTCGGCGAGGTTATCGACGGCACTCTTGCTATGATGGATAATCCCGACATCACCGTGCCCGAGCTTATGGAGCATATCAAGGGTCCCGACTTTCCTACCTATGCAACAATTTACGGAACCAAGGGTATCCGCGATGCGTACGAAACAGGCAAGGGCCGTGTGGTAGTCCGCGCGACCTGCGAGATTGACGAAGACGAAAACGCACTCATCTTCACCGAAATTCCCTATATGGTAAACAAGTCGATGCTTGTAAGGAGTATAGCCGACCTTGTAAACGACAAGCGTATCGAGGGAATAACCGATATCCGCGATGAAAGCGGACAGGCGGGTATGCGTATCGTTGTTGAGTGCCGAAGAGATGCGAATCTGCAGGTTGTTTTAAATCAGCTTTACCGCTTCTCTGAGCTCCAGAGTACATTCTCGGTAAATATGCTCGCGCTTGACAACGGCGTGCCCAAGATATTCACGCTCCGCGATATTCTTTCAAACTATATCGCGTTCCAGAAGGAGATTATCACCCGCCGCACACAGTTCGACCTTGACAAAACCCTTGCAGAAATGCACATTTACGAGGGCTATAAGATTGCGCTTGACCATATTGATGAGATTATAGAGCTTATCAAGAAGAGCGAGTCGGTTGCAGCGGCAAAGCAGGCGCTTATGGAGCGTTTCAATCTCTCCGAGCGACAGGCGCAGGCTATAGTCGAGATGACTCTCGGCCGTCTTAGCGGTATGGAGCGCAAAAAGATTGAAGACCGTCTTGCATTCCTTAAAGAGCGTGCAGACGAGCTTTCGGGAATCCTTAGGGACCCCGAAAAGGTCAAGGCTATCGTTAAAGAGGAGCTTACCGAAATCAAGGATAAGTTCTCGGACGAGCGCCGCACCGTTATTGTCGAGGCTGAAGAGGAAATCGACCTTGAGGACCTTATAGAACGCCACGAATGTGTACTTACACTTACCAACGCAGGCTACATCAAGCGCCTGCCTGCCGACACCTACACCGCACAGCACCGCGGCGGCAAGGGTATTATAGGACAGACACTCAAGGACGAGGACTTTATCGAAAAGGTTATCGTTACAAACAGCCATTCGTATATACTCTTCTTTACAAACTTCGGCAAGGTTCATATGCGCAAGGCATACCAGATTCCCGAGGCTTCAAGAACCGCAAAGGGCTCAAACCTTGTGAATATGCTTGAAATTGAGGCGGGCGAGCGAGTTACCTCTATGATTGAGGTTGCCGAGTTCGTTCCCGATGCATACCTCACTATGGTTACAAAGAGAGGTATTATCAAGCGTACTCCTCTTACCGAGTATGCTTACCACCGCAAGGGCGGTAAGATTGCGCTCAGTCTTGATGAGGGTGACGAGCTTGTATTTGTAAAGCTCACGACCGGCGATACCGAGCTTATTATAGCAACTCACGAGGGTAATGCAGTCCGCTTTGCCGAGGAGGAGGCACGCGCTATGGGACGTACCGCGCGCGGCGTTATCGGTATAAGAGTAGCCGAGGACGACTACGTTTGCGGCGTTGCACTCGTTGAAGATGGAAAGAAGCTTGTTACCATTACCGAAAACGGCTTTGGTAAGCTCACCGAGTTTGACGACTTCCGTCTGATGAAAAACCGCGGCGGTAAGGGCGTTTGCGCTCACAATATAAACGAAAAGACAGGTAAACTCACCTCTGTTGCTTCGGTTGATGAAAATGACGACCTTATGCTTATTACAAACGCAGGTACGGTTATCCGCATACCGATAGACGGTATTCCCACATATTCGAGAAGTGCCGGCGGCGTAATCGTTATGCGTATGGCAGACGGTGCAAAGGTTGTAAACCTTGCTAAGGTTGCAAAGGCTGAGGAAGCAGATGAGGATATGGCGGAGGAAGAGACAGTTGAAGAATAGACTTTTGATTTTTGTTCTTCTTGTTTTTGCAATTCTTCTTTGCTCCTGCGGTAAAGACAAAATTACTTTTGGCGAGGTAAAAGAGGTTTTGCCCTCTCTTGTGGAAAACTCTGCTTTGCTTAATACTATATATTTCGGCTACGGATTTTTTCCGCTTGCCGATGCTTCGCTCGATGAGGTGAGCGGCTATTATTACGCCGACTGCGCGGGGGCAGGACTCTATTCTATTAGCGAAATCAAGGAAGCCACAGAAAAGGTCTTCACCGCTGAGTATGCTTCTGTACTTTATAAGAGTGCTTTCGACGGTATAGCAGACGGAGAAACGGTAGTGCCGCCAAAATATATTGAGGGTACCTACGGCATTATGCAGTCGATGGATGCGGTTATCTATGACTTACCCGACCGCAAGTATAATTTTGATACGCTCAATATTGTAAAAACGGATAAGGACAGAATGACCGTTTCGCTTGAGAGCGAGGTCAGCGGTAAAAAGTCACGTTTTGAGCTGATTGTTGTGCGTACTGAAAATGCAGACGGTACGTATATCTATAGACTGGATAGTCCAACGTACTGATGGTACTCACTTCAAAACACAAGGTTTTGAAGTGGAGAGGGGCGTTCGTTCGCACGCGACTCACCGTCGCCGCCCCTTTAAGGTGTAAAAAAGCCTGCAGAGCCGTCTTTTTTACGGATTTTAATCGTATTTCTTTGGTTCTTTCTTTTTAAGAAAGAACACCTTCGTATACCTTCATACTTGATTGTGTTTTTCGGGGGAAAAATGCAATGCTTGAAAGGAATTTAAAGAATGAAAACTACTACAAAGAAGGCTGCAAAGCCGCTTGAAAACGACACTGCCGAAAGCCGTGCAAAGGCTCTTGGCACTGCGCTTTCCCAGATTCAGAAGGACTACGGCAAGGGAGCAATTATGAAGCTCGGCGACACTGTCGAGGGCGACATTCCTGCTATTTCCACAGGTTCGATTTCCCTTGACCTTGCACTTGGTGTAGGCGGCGTTCCGCGCGGCAGAATTATCGAGGTCTACGGCCCCGAGTCTTCGGGTAAAACTACCGTTGCACTTCATATGATAGCCGAAGCGCAAAAGACAGGCGGCGAGGCTGCATTTATTGATGCAGAGCACGCGCTTGACCCCAGATATGCGAAAAAGCTCGGCGTTAATATCAACGACCTGCTCGTTTCTCAGCCCGACTGCGGCGAGGATGCGCTTTCTATTGCCGAGGCGCTTGTGCGCTCAGGCGCTATCGACATCGTTGTTATCGACTCGGTTGCGGCGCTTGTACCGCGTCAGGAGATTGATGGCGATATGGGCTCCTCCCACGTGGGACTTCAGGCAAGACTTATGTCGCAGGCAATGCGTAAGCTTTCGGGCGTTGTTTCCAAGAATAACTGCGTAGTTGTATTTATCAATCAGCTTCGCGACAAGGTTGGCGTTATTTACGGCTCGCCTGAGGTAACAAGCGGCGGTAACGCGCTTAAATACTACGCTTCTGTACGTATTGACGTACGCAAAAAGGAAGCGCTCAAGCAGGCAGGCGGCGATGTTTACGGCAACCACGTAAAGTGCAAGGTTGTGAAGAACAAGGTTGCGCCGCCTTTCCGCTGTGCAGAGTTTGACATTCTCTTTGGAAAGGGTATTTCCAAGACGGGCGAGATAATAGACCTTGGCGAAAAGCTCGGCATCATCAAAAAGAGCGGCTCGTGGTTCTCCTACGGCGAGGACAGAATAGGTCAGGGCAAGGACAATGTGAGAAAGTTCCTTGAAACGCATCCCGAAATCTTTAGTGAAATCGAGGCTAAGGTACGCGAGGCGGCAAAGCCCGAGCTGCTTGATGAGGAGATTGAAAATTCCTTCGAGCTTGATGATGAGTTCGATGTAAGAGAATTTGAGCTTGACGAGTGATAAATTTAGTTTCTTTTTGCAGCGCTGACGGGGGCGACGGTGTAAAAATCGCTATCGATAGGGGCGGCGAGCGAACAACGCTTACCGTTTCGGCGGAGGATTTTCTTTCGCTCGGTATAGTCAAGGGCACTGTCACCGAAGAGGATTTTTTCGAGATTGAGAGGGCGGATGCTATTTACAGAGCATACCGCGCCCTAGTCCGTATGCTGTCATACGGGCAATGCTCAAAAAAAAGACTTTATGAAAAGCTGCGGTCGCGCTCTTTTTCGCACGCGGCGGCACTCGCCGCCGTGAAAAAGGCAGACGGGCGCGGATATATTGACGAGAATAGGCAGATAGAAAGCTATCTTCGAGAGCTTGTGTGTAAAAAGTTTTACGGCAGGAGAAAAATTTTGCCGTATCTCCTTGCAAGAGGTTATAGCGGTGATAGAATCAATGCACTGCTTGATGAAAAATACAGCGACAGCGACTTTGCTATGGCAAAGGAGCAGTTCCTCGAAAAAAAGTTCGGTACAAGCACACCGAAAACCGCCGCCGAAGCCGCCGAAATGAAGAAAGCGTTATATAAACAAGGCTTTTAAGGCTTTCCCTCGGGGGGAAGCTGTCAGCGGAGCTGACTGATGAGGGGTAATAAAGATGTAATTTGATAACCCCTCATCCGATGCCTACGGCACCACCTTCCCCCAAGGGGGAAGGCATAATAGGAATATGAATAAATTAAAGAATAAAAATCTTACCGGAAATTCTAAGGTGCTAAGAAAAAATATGACGCCGGAGGAAAAGCATCTGTGGTATGATTTTCTCAAGCACTTACCTGTTACGGTACATAGGCAAAAGGTAATAGGAAATTATATTGTGGATTTTTATTGTGCTAAGGCAAAAGTAGTTATTGAGCTTGACGGTTCACAGCATTTTGAAAGCGAAAATGACATCGAAAGAGATAACTATTTGAATAGCCAAGGAATAAAAGTTCTGCGATATTGGAATAAAGAAATACACGAAAATTTCAAAGGTGTTTGTGAAGATATTGAATTTCACATTAATAACCGTATATAAAAATTTTTGAAGGGTGCAGGGAAACTTTTTATAAAAAGTTTCCTTGCAAAATTATACCAATGAAAATAGGATTTGTTTCGCTCGGTTGCTCCAAAAACTTGGTTGACACCGAGGTTATGCTTAAAATACTTGCCGACAGCGGCTACGAAATCACGCCTGACGAAACGGTTGCTGATATAATCGTGGTCAACACCTGCGGCTTTATACAGAGCGCAAAGGAAGAGGCTATCGAGAATATCCTTGACGTTGCGTGGCTTAAAGAGAACCGTTCACTCCGCGGTATTATTGCGTGCGGCTGTCTTGCCGAGCGCTACCGCGATGAGATTTTTAAGGAGCTCCCCGAGGTTGACGCCGTACTTGGCACCGGCTCATACCACAAGATTGCCGAGGCGGTTGCGGCGGTGGCACGCGGCGAGAAGTATTCATCCTTTGAGGATAAAGAAAAAGCGCCGCTCGGCGGCGAGCGCGTACTCACCACGCCTGAGTACACTGCATATCTCAAGGTCGCGGAGGGTTGCGACAACAAGTGTACCTACTGTGCGATTCCCCTCATCCGCGGAAAGATGCGTAGCCGCACCATTGAGGACATCGTTGCCGAGGCAAAGGACCTTGAGGCGCTCGGCGTAAAGGAGCTTAACCTTATCGCACAGGATACCTCGCGCTACGGACTCGACATTTACGGTGAGTACAGACTGCACACACTTGTGCAGAAAATTACCGAGGAAACCAACATCCCTTGGATAAGACTGCTCTATCTCTATCCCGACAAGATAACAGATGAGCTTATCGCGGAAATCCGCGATAACGACAGGGTTTGCAAATATATTGACCTGCCGGTTCAGCATATAAACAATGATGTGCTTGCGCGTATGAACCGTCACGGCGACGGGGATATGATACGCGGGGTGGTGAAAAAAATCCGCCGCGAAATTCCCGACGTTGTGCTTCGCACTACCGCTATCGTCGGCTTTCCCGGCGAGAGCGAGGAGGCGTTCACAGAGCTTTGCGAATTTGTGAAGGAAACAGAGTTTGACCGCTTCGGCGCGTTCACCTACTCGCCCGAGGAGGGAACCGCCGCGGCAGAATTTGAAGACCAGATTGACGAGCAGGTAAAGCAGGACCGTTACGATACGCTGATGCAAGTGCAGCTTTCGGTGTCCGAAAAGAAGCTTGAAAGTCAGGTCGGCAAAACGGTAGAGGTAATCTGCGAGGGCTTTGATGCGGCGGCAGGCGTGCACTTTGGCAGAAGCCGCGCGGATGCGCCCGATGTTGACGGCAAGGTTTACTTCACCGCGCCAAAAAAGATACGCCAAGGGCGCTTTGTCACAGTAAAGATTACCGAAGCTATGGATTATGACCTCTTCGGAGAGATGGTTTCGGCGCGATAAGCGGCGTGGTACGGCGTTGCTCCTCGAAAGCGGCGTAACCGACCGGTCATCTCGAGCGAAGTCGAGACCCGTAGGGCGACGGCAAAGCCGTCGGATCTCGGTCGGCTTTTGTAGAAAATCCGCACAAGATTCCTCGACAGGCTCGGAATGACAAGTGCGGATTTTCGGTTCACAATTTTACACAATTTTTGGAAAGGGTACAACTACTATGAAACTTAATCTTCCAAACAAGCTCACTCTTATACGTTGCATACTTGTTCCCGTATTTTTAGCTGTGCTTCTGTTCCCGTCAAATCTTTATGTTGCCTGCCTCGGCTCGGCGGCACTCTTCGGCATAGCATCCTACACAGATATGCTTGACGGTAAAATCGCCCGCCGCGATAATCTCATTACCAACTTCGGCAAATTTATGGACCCTCTCGCCGACAAGCTTCTTGTTTTCGGCGCGCTTCTCGGCATAGTCTGCCGTTTTGACAATATCCGCCCCGTGTTCGTATGGTGCGCGTTTATCGTTATTTTCCGCGAGCTTGCAGTTACGTCAATGCGCCTTGTAGTTTCTGGCGCATCGGGCAAGGTCATCGCCGCTAAAATGATAGGCAAGGTCAAGACGGTGCTCCAGATTACGGCTATTCTCATTATTCTGCTTGAGCCTGTAGCAATGAGCTTTATTGGCGGCTACACTATTCCGATCGCAAGCTATGTTGCAATGATAGGTATGGCGCTTATCACGCTTATCTCGGGCACTGACTACATAAAGAGCTACTGGGAGTTCATAGACCCAACGAAATAAATCACTTCAAAACACAAGGTTTTGAAGTGTATAGGCTCGATTACTCGCGTGCGGCTCAACCGCCGCCGAGCCTGTAAGGAGTAAAAAAGACGGGAAACCCGTCTTTTTTACAATTATTTAATAAAAAAGGAAGTCTTTCGACTTCCTTTTTATTATTTCTCAACTATTTCGGTCTTACCGCCCATATAAGGACGCAGAGCCTCAGGAATACGGATAACGAACTTGCCGTCGCGCATTTCAAGGTTGTTTTCAAGGAATGCGATAAGCATTCTCGGAGGAGCGACAACGGTGTTGTTAAGCGTATGAGCAAGATACTTCTTGCCGTCAGCGCCCTTAACTCTGATACCGAGACGGCGCGCCTGAGCATCGCCGAGGTTAGAGCAGGAGCATACCTCAAAGTACTTGCCCTGCTTAGGCGACCAAGCCTCAACGTCATAAGACTTAACCTTAAGGTCAGCGAGGTCACCTGTACAGCACTCGAGAGTACGTACGGGAATATCCATAGAACGGAAAAGCTCAACCGAGTAGCTCCACATCTTGTGGAACCAATCCATAGATTCTTCAGGCTTACAGATGACAATCATTTCCTGCTTTTCAAACTGGTGGATACGGTAGATACCTCTCTCCTCGATGCCGTGCGCACCCTTCTCCTTGCGGAAGCAGGGGGAGTAGCTGGTGAGAGTGTGGGGCAGAGTCTTTTCGTCTGTTATGGTGTCAATGTACTTACCGATCATAGAGTGCTCAGAGGTACCGATAAGGTAGAGGTCCTCTCCCTCAATCTTGTACATCATAGCATCCATTTCCTCAAAGGACATAACGCCTGTTACAACATTGGAGCGAATCATAAAGGGTGGGATACAGTAGGTGAAGCCCTTGTCAATCATAAAGTCGCGCGCATACGCGGTAACTGCGCTGTGAAGACGGGCGATGTCACCCATAAGGTAGTAGAAGCCCTCGCCTGCAACGCGGCCTGCGGACTCCTTATCTATACCGTTAAAATGCGCCATAATGTCGGTGTGATAGGGGATTTCAAAATCAACAACGGTCTTTTCGCCAAAGCACTCAACCTCAACATTTTCGCTGTCGTCACGACCAACGGGAACGCTGTCGTCAACGATGTTGGGTATCTTCATCATTACTTCCTTAAGAGCGCTTTCAACCTCTGCCTCTTCCTTTTCGAGGGCTGCAAGCTCCTCAGCCTGCTTGGTAACAAGCAGCTTCTTTTCCTCAGCCTCTTCGCGAAGTCCCTTACCCATAAGCATACCGATTTCTTTTGAAACCTTGTTACGGTTAGCGCGCAGGTCGTTAGCACGGGTGTTAGCCGCGCATTTACGGTTATACAGCTCTATAGCCTCGTCAACGAGGGGGAGCTTTGCATCCTTGAACTTTTTGCGGATATTCTCCTTTACAAGCTCGGGGTTGTCACAAACAAATCTGATATCAAGCATTTTATAATTCCTTTCGGAGATTTACTTTCGTACATTATATTATCTCGCAAAATCGCGATTATGTCAAGGCAAAAACAGCAAAAAGACCACAAAAGAACAATGTCATTAAAGAAAAATTATAGTTTATGGGATTAATTACATCTCCCCGCAAGATCCTTCGACTACGCTCAGGATGACAAGCGGGGGCCCCTGCAAAGCGAAAACCCGACCTGTCATTCCGAGTTTATCGAGGAATCTTGGTCGGAGATGTTAGTATCATAAACTCTAATTTAACTTATCTTAATTACATTGTAACCCGCGGTCTTTTTTGTTGTTAGTTTAAAATTCAAAGTCCATACAGTAGCGGCTCTTTACCACGCTTCTCACATAGGTAGCGGCGGCAACGTGAGCGGGATGAACCTTGTACCCGTCATAGCTTTCGGGGGTGTCGAGGATAGAGTCGAGCATAAGGTCAACATTGCTTGACTCCATCGTGCTTACTGCAACCTTAAGCTCCTTAAGCCCAGGGACAACGCCTACGAGCGCTTCAAGCTCACTCTTGATTTTCTCTGCGGCGCAAGCTCTCTCCTCTTTGGAAAGCTCATCTTTAAATGACCATAAAATTACGTGTCTTACCATTGTCCTTCTCCTTGCTGATATTTTTACACATTCATAATAACAGGAATTATCATCGGGCGGCGGTGCGTTTCGTGGTAAACGTATTTCGAAAGCGCATCCTTCACCGAGTTTTTAATCTCCATCCAGTCTGAGTGTCCGGTATAGAGGCTTGTTTCTATTGCATCCTGCGCGAGGTTTCGTGCCGCCTCCATAAGCTGCTCGCTCTCGCGCACATATACAAAGCCGCGCGAGATAATGTCGGGCCCGCTTACAATAAATCCGCCGTCCATATCAACTGCGGCAACCACGATAATGACACCGTCCTGCGAGAGATGCTTGCGGTCGCGAAGCACTATGTTTCCGACATCGCCAACTCCGAAGCCGTCTATAAGCACCTTGCCGGACGGAACAGTGCCGTTAAAATGCGCGCCGTCCTGTCCGATTTCAAGCACCTGACCGATGTCTGAAACAAAAATATTTGCACTGCTCATTCCCATTTCCTCGGCCAACTGTCTGTGCGCATCCAGATGGCGAAGCTCTCCGTGAATAGGCATAAAATATTTCGGTCTTGTCAGTGCGTGCATAAGCTTCAGCTCCTCGCGGCAGGCGTGTCCCGAAACGTGAACGTCGTTTTCGGGGTCGTTCATCACCGAAATGCCGTTTGCGATAAGCGCGTTTATTATCTTGCCAACAGACTTTTCGTTACCGGGGATAGCGGTTGCACTGATTACAACGAGGTCTTTTTTGCCAAGTGTAATTCTGTCGTGCGCGCCGAAGGCAAGGCGGTAGAGCGCGCTCATCGGCTCACCCTGACTGCCCGTGGTAACCAGCGTGACCTTGTTTTCGGGATATCTTGCGACATCTTTAATGTCGATAAGAGTATTCGGCGGCAGATGCATATATCCAAGCTCGCTCGCCGCATCAATGATGTTGACCATACTGCGGCCGAGGACGGCAACCTTGCGCCCGTGCTCGGCGGAGAGGGAAATTATCTGCTGAACGCGATGAACATTTGAAGAGAAGGTAGCGATAACTATTCTCTT
Organism: Eubacteriales bacterium; assembly: GCA_045534835.1. GTDB lineage: Bacteria > Bacillota > Clostridia > Oscillospirales > CAG-272 > UMGS902. The sequence goes on from JAZSKM010000199.1 coordinate 11,386, forward strand.
GTCCGTATTGCGCATAAAAATGTTGGAAAGCGAGCGGCCGACAAGCTTTTCCGACGGTGTAAAGCCCTGTCTTTCCGCGTTTGTGGATTCACACATAAGAAGGAGAACTCCCTCGTTGCCTATCTCGCCGATGCGCGTTATGTCCATCATTTTGCCGTCTATCGGTGTCATATCCAGCTTGAAGTCGCCTGTATGGAACAGAGTTCCGAGCGGTGTGCGGATAGCAAGCGCTGTGGCATCGGCAATAGAGTGGTTCACTCTCACAAATTCAACCTCAAATGCGCCGAGCTTAAGTCTGTCGCCTGCGTTTACCGCGTGGAGCTTTGGCTTTTCGGGGAGCTTATGCTCCTCAAGCTTTCTTTCTACGATGCCGACAGTCAACTTTGTGCCATAGATGTCGGGGTTTATCGTGCGCAGCACGTACGGGAGGGAGCCTATATGGTCCTCGTGACCGTGAGTGAGGAGAATTGCACGTATTTTCTCCTTGTTCTTTTCAAGATAGGATATGTCGGGGGTTACAAGGTCGATGCCGAGCATATCCTCATCGGGAAAGGCAACGCCGCAGTCTACAACTATGATGTCGTCCTCGAACTCTATCATAGTGATGTTTTTGCCTACCTCGTGAAGTCCGCCGAGGCTGACTATGCGTAGCTTTGATGTAATAACAGGAGCCTTCTTCGCAGGCTGACGCTTCTTCCTTTGCTGCTGTGCAGTCGGCTTTTTTTCGATAGCCTCGGTCACTTTTGCCGCGGTATCGGGCGGCGCAGCTTTTGCGCGCGGCTTGCGGTAGTAGGTTTTTTTCGCTTTAGCCTTTTTTTCGGGCTTGTTTGTTTTATTTTCGGGCATAAAATCTCCTTTACAAAAGCATAAAAACAGAACTGTCCTTTTGGACAGTCAGAATATAATCGCTTTGAGCATACCGCAAAAACGCACAGGCGGCGGCTCTTCGGCTATTGTTAACCGTTCATATACATTAATACTATTATAACCTATATTTGATTACATTGCAAGAGTAAAAAAGAAGACCGAAGAAATAATGCCAAAGGCAGCGCCTGCGGCGAAAAACAGTACTCGTTTCCACTTTTCGCCCGAGCGAAAGCGTGTTGTATTGCGGTCAACTATACGCTGGGCCTCGCGGACGATTTCCGCACTCTCCCGTTTCTCAAAATCGCGGCGAACTAAAAAATACGCCTCGTCAAACATCTGCGACTCGGTACCTTTAAGCAGGATAATCTTTCTTTCGCAGCCACGCATACAAATCCCCCCTCTACAAAAGCATTTTTTCCACAAGTGTGCGAATATATACATATCCTTCCTTTTTTTCCTGAATGTTGGGGGTTACATTTTCATCCGTTTTTTATATAATACTAATATAGAAAGGAGTAGGCAATGGAGCTGATACAGATTGGAGATAATGCTCTTAAGGTAATGCTCACGCGTGCGGATATGGAGTATTATGAGATAGTTTTTGACACGCTTGATTATAACAACGCCGAGACTCGCAGAGCGCTCACCAAAATACTTGCCGAGGCAGAGCGAAAGGTCGGATTTTTTGCCGAGAGCGAGAGTCTTTACATACAGGCTTTCTCTGACGGTGACGGCGGCTGTGAGCTTTTCGTCCGCCGCGGCGAGGAAAAAAAGCAGCTCTATGCCTTTGACGGTATGCCGCTTTTGATCTGCGGCTGTGCAAGACTGCACAACTGCGGCTTTAGCGGCGAGAGCAGTGCGTACATATCAAATGATGAAAGCAGATATTATCTCCTACTGCCGCGGCAAAAGGAGGGCTCGTACGTTTTTCTGTCGGAGATAGCACGTAAGGCTCCGTTAAAGAAGGGATTTTTGGAGGAGCATACAAAAAAGCTTTGTGAAAACGCCGTAGAAACACTTGCGAAACTGAAATAAAAAAACACCGCTTTGGGGAGTTGGTCATAGGGACTATCGTACCGCACCACCACGAGATTCCGCCTACGGCGGTTTCGCCCCACGCTGTCATCTTGAGCGAAGCGAAGCGGAGTCGAAACCCGCAGGGCAA
>JAZSKM010000182.1:0-3365 GCA_045534835.1 Eubacteriales bacterium
TAATATTTATGTTATCAAAAAGAAGGTATTTTTTTGTATTATATGGGATTTAAAAAGGGCTTGCGCGACGGAATTCCGATATGCCTTGGATATTTTTCTGTTTCTCTCGCTTTCGGTGTCCTTGCCGTAAATGGCGGATGCAACTGGGTAGAAGCCTTTATGATTTCTATGTTCAACCTCACCTCGGCAGGTCAGTTTGCAGGACTTACCATCATGACAGCCGCAGGCTCCCTTATTGAAATGGCGCTTTCTCAGCTCGTTATAAACGCACGTTATTCGCTGATGAGTATCGCCCTTTCACAAAAACTTGACAGTGGGTTTAACACTTTGTCGCGCATTATACTCGGATTTGCAGTTACTGATGAAATTTTTGCTGTTGCAGTCGGACAGAGGTATGTCACGCGACGTTATTTCGCGGGACTTGCACTGCTGCCTATTGTAGGATGGTCGGGCGGTACGCTGACAGGTGCGCTTATCGGAAGCGTTTTGCCTAATGTAATCACAAGTGCGCTCGGTGTTGCACTGTACGGAATGTTCATTGCAATTTTCGTTCCTCAGGCAAAGGTTGAAAAAAGCGTTCTGTTTGTGGTAGCAACAGCTATGGTTCTCAGTTCTTTGCAGTATTATCTGCCTGCTCTGCAAAGCATATCAAGCGGATTTGCAGTTATACTCTGCACCGTTATTGCGGCTACTGTCGGCGCACTTCTGTTCCCTATAAACGAAAAGGAGGTGCAAAACAATGCCGCTTGAAAAATTTGTCCCCTACCTTTTGGTTATGGCAGGTGTCACCTACCTTGTAAGAGTTGTTCCGCTTGTGTTGTTCCACAAAAGAATAGCTAATCGCTTTCTGAATTCCTTCCTATATTACACGCCTTATGCGGTTCTTGCGGCAATGACCTTCCCTGCTATTATTTATGCTACAAACAGCATAGTTTCCGGCATAGTAGGACTTGCAGTAGCGCTGATACTCGCTTACTTCAACAGAAGCTTGCTCACTGTCGCACTGGGCGCCTGCAGTTCTGTGCTTTTAGCCGAAATGCTTATGAAACTATAAAAAGTGTGTGCCTATGGCACACACTTTTTTACTGCATTTTTTTAAGTCTTGCTTCTTCTTTAAGGCGAAGCTCTGTGTTGAGTATGCGCTTGCGAAGGCGTATGCTCTTTGGAGTTACCTCGATAAGCTCATCATCTGCTATATATTCAATAGCCTCTTCAAGGCTGAACACCTTGTGAGGAACGAGGCGAAGAGCCTCGTCAGCGCCCGAGGAACGGATAGCCGTAAGATGCTTTTTCTTGCATACATTTACTGCGATATCGCCTTGCTTTGGATTTGAACCGACGATCATTCCCTCATAGACGGGAGTCTGTACGCCTATAAACATTTGTCCGCGGTCCTGAGAATTAAACAAACCGTACGAAGTAGCCTCTCCTGCCTCGCTTGCCACAAGTGAACCGGTGAAACGGGTTGTTACCTCGCCCTTATACGGCTGATACGAGTCAAAAATTGTGTTGAGAATACCCTCGCCGTGAGTGTCGGTAAGAAATTCGCTGCGATAACCGAAAAGACATCTTGACGGTACAAGATACTCGAGTCTTGTTCTTGTGCCGCGCGGCTCCATAGTTACAAGCTCGCCCTTGCGCGCACCGAGTTTTTCCATAACAGCGCCGTTGAACGAATCGGGACAGTCGATAATTACACGTTCAACAGGCTCACACTTCACTCCATCGATTTCACGGAAAAGCACTCTCGGAGTTGAGCAAACGAGTTCGTATCCCTCGCGGCGCATTGTTTCAATAAGAATAGAAAGATGCATTTCGCCGCGGCCTGCCACCTGAAAGCTCTCGGTAGTTTCACCATCGCTCACGCGGAGAGAAACATCCTTGAGAAGTTCTTTATAAAGTCTTTCGCGAAGATGACGGGATGTTACAAATTTACCTTCCTTACCTGCAAACGGGCTGTTGTTAACAGAAAAGGTCATTTCCATTGTAGGCTCGCTTACCTTTACAAATTCAAGCGGTTCAACGCAGGTCACAGAAGTAACTGTGTCACCAATGTTTATGCCTTCTGCTCCGCTGAAGCAAACAATATCGCCGACCTTTGCGTTTTCAACGGGTACACGTACAAGGCCGTCAATCTGATAAAGGCTTACTATCTTCGCGCGCTTGGGAGTTACCCCGCTATGGAAATTTGAAATCATAATTTCCTGATTCTGCTTTACCATACCGCGCTCGATACGGCCTATGCCAATTCTTCCTACTTAGTCGTTGTAGTCAATAGAGGAAACAAGCATCTGAAGCTCGCCGTTCTCGTCACCCGCAGGAGCGGGCATATACTCAAGTATCTTGTCGAACAGCGGACGAAGGTCGGTTCCCTCAGCTTCGGGGTCAAGAGAAGCTGTACCTGCACGGCCCGAGCAGAACACCATAGGACTGTCAAGCTGCTCATCGTTGGCATTGAGTTCAAAGAAAAGCTCAAGAACCTCATCCTGCACTTCTTTAACACGAGCATCCGGCTTGTCAATCTTATTTATTACAACAATTACGCGATGATTCAGTCTTAGAGCATTTTCAAGTACAAATCTTGTCTGCGGCATAGGTCCCTCCGCCGCATCAACAAGCAGAAGTACTCCGTTTACCATCTTAAGAATACGCTCAACCTCACCGCCAAAGTCAGCGTGACCTGGTGTGTCAATGATATTAATTTTAACATCACCGTAATGCACCGCGGTATTCTTGGCAAGTATCGTAATTCCTCTCTCTTTTTCAAGGTCACCGGAGTCCATAACTCGCTCTGTAGTTGCCTGATTTTCACGGTAAATTCCACCCTGACGAAGCATCTCGTCGACAAGCGTGGTCTTGCCGTGGTCAACGTGTGCAATTATGGCAATATTTCTCAAATCTTCTCTTACCACTGTTTTTTACCTCTAAGTATAAATTCAAAACAACTTATTATATCACGTTTTTCAAAAAATGAATATATGTTTTTTGACAAAATTTTTATTTTTGCACAGAAAGTTTATGGCATACTGCCAAAATTATTGACATAAGGGTGCAAAGACTTTATAATCTTAGGCAGAAAGAGAGTGATTAATAATGAAGATAAAAGGATTAATTTTTGACCTTGACGGCACCCTTGCAGATACTATTGCCGAACTTAACCGCGCTATGAATGTAACACGCTCACGCTTCGGACTTGAGCCTATTGGATACGAAGAGGTAAAATACGGTATCAACAACGGACCGAGAATGTTCATAAAACGAACCTTTCCCGAAGGTACGGATGAAAAAACCATAGATGAAGCAACCGAGTGGTATATTAAAGACAAGTCGGATCGTAGCCATGTCGTTCTGTGAGCCAAGGAGTT
>JAZSKM010000167.1:0-10291 GCA_045534835.1 Eubacteriales bacterium
AAACAGTTTCTCCTGACTGTACAATATGTAGTGGCTTAATGAACGTCGAAGTTTATATAAGAAAGGGATGGAATTTTTCATTCCTCTATGATACAATATATTAAAATTCATTTATGCAGGTGAAAACGAAATGTTTACCGAAAAGCTTTTTAGTTTTATAAACAGTTCTCAGAGCCCCTTTCACGCAGTTGAAAACTCAAAGCAAATTCTGCTTTCAAACGGATATACCGAACTTCTTGAAAGTGAAAAGTGGAATATTTCTCCAAACGGAAAATATTTTATAATACGCGGAGGTTCTTCCCTTATTGCGTTTTCCGTGCCGAATTGTGCGCCGAGAGGATTTATGATCGCCGCGGCTCACAGCGATTCTCCTACGTTTAAAATTAAAGACATTGCAGAAAGCCCATCCGCAGATACGATAAGACTTTCCACCGAAAAATACGGTGGTATGCTTATGTCAAGTTGGCTTGACCGTCCGCTATCTGTCGCAGGCCGCGTGGTTGTAAAAACCGATAATAGCGTTGCTACTAAGCTTGTAAACGTTGACCGCGACCTGCTTATTATCCCGAATGTGGCAATTCATATGAACCGTAATGCAAACGAAAATACGAAGTTCGCCGCAAATATTGACACGCTCCCCCTTTTCGGCGGAGGTGATGCAAAAGGCTCATTTATGTCAATCATCGCAAACGCAGCAGAGGTTGACGAAACCGAAATTTTAGATAAGGATCTGTATCTTTACTTGCGTGAGGGAGGTACCGTACTCGGTGCTGGGAATGAATTCATTGCTTCTCCGAAACTCGATGACCTTGAGTGCGTATTTGCACTTCTGCAGGGCATTATCTCTGCCGAAGAAAGTGATGCGATAAAGGTACTTTGCATATTTGATAACGAGGAGGTAGGCAGCGCTACAAAACAGGGTGCAGCTTCTTCCCTGCTTAGGGACACTCTAAGACGTGTTTCATTAGCTCTCGGCAAAGGCGAAGAGGACTTTTTGCGCCTTATTTCAGGCAGTTTCCTCGTTTCGGCAGACAACGCTCACGCAACTCATCCAAATCACCCCGAATATTCTGACAGTGCAAACAGCCCTAAACTGAACGGCGGCGTTGTTATAAAATACAATGCAAATCAAAGATATACCACCGATGCAATTTCTGCCGCTGTATTCAAGAGCATCTGCGATAAAGCAAACGTGCCGTATCAGGCTTATGCCAATCGCTCAGACCTTGCGGGCGGCTCAACTCTCGGCAGCATCGCAAACACACTTATGCCTGTACGCTCTGTGGATATCGGTCTTGCCCAGCTTGCTATGCATTCGGCATATGAAACCGCAGGTGCACACGACCTTGAATACCTTATCCGCTCAATGACCGCTTTTTATTCATCGGACATCATCGAAGTAAAATAAGATTCATTATACTGTTTATCAGTGAGAAACGGAGTTATTATGAAAGCACTTTTGATATGTGGCAGCCCTAACGAAAGAGGCTGTACTTACACCGCCCTCTCCGAGGTTGCAGGTGTTCTTAACAAACACAATGTTGAAACCGAGATTTTCCAAATCGGGAAAGCGCCGATATCCGGCTGCAATGCTTGCCGCGCGTGCTATAAAACAGGCAAATGCGCAATTGGCGACAGAGTAAACGAGCTTGCCGACCGCCTTGACGAATTTGATGCAATAGTCATCGGCTCACCCGTTTATTATGCCGCAGCAAACGGCGCGCTCACCGCATTTTTAGACAGACTGTTCTACTCAGCAGGTCACAAGACCGCAGGAAAGGTAGGCGCTTGCGTAGTTTCCTGCCGTCGCGGAGGTGCAAGCGCTGCATTTGACCAGTTGAACAAGTATTTGTCTATCGGTAACATGATAATAGCCACATCTCAGTATTGGAATCAGGTACACGGCTCTGTTTCAGAAGAGGTTTTGAAGGATGAGGAAGGAATGCAGACTATGCGTACTCTCGGTGAGAATATTGCGTGGCTGCTCCGCCTTATTGAGTGCGGTAAGAAAAACGGCATTACTCCCCCCGTTTACGAATCCAAAATAAGAACAAATTTCATTAGATAATCAATAAGCCTGCCGAAAACGGCAGGCTTATTATATGCCTATCTTGTTCATAAACGCTTCTGTACTCATATCTGGAGTTCTGTTGAACCGTCCAAGGCTGTAAAGCTGTTCGGCTGTTCCGTTAATATAGTTTATATGCTCGTAGCAGGTAAGTGCCGCCAGAAACCCAAGTTTTTTTATTACCGGCAGCGACTCATCGCTGACAAAACCGTACGGATATGCAAAAACTATCGGCGTTATGCCTGAATTTTCAAGCAGTGCATTCTGCAGTTTCCCAAGGTCGTCAGTCAATGCCTCGTCATATTTTTCTACACTTTCACCACTTATTTTAGCACAGCCCCGCCGCTCTCCGATCTCGTGCATTGCGTATGTGTGGTTCCCTATTTCTATACGTCCTGAAGCACTAAGCGCTCTTATGTCGTCCCACGTAAGATACGCATATAAAGGGTTCGGATCATTAACTTTACTGGACTCCTCTGAAAATTCGCCTACCACCGATACCGTTGCGCACATACCAAATTTTTCAAGTACGGGAAGCACGTATGTCATATTATTAAGATATCCGTCGTCAAGTGTCAGAACAACAGGCTTATCCGGTAGCGGAACACCGTCGTACACGTACGCTACAAGGTCGGATACAAATATGCTGTTATACCCCTTTTCATAAAGATATTCAATATCCTTCTTGAACTGTTCGGGAGAGATGCGGTAATCCGAAACGACCTTTTTGTTATTGCATACACTGTGATACATAAGTATAGGCACAGCGGGCATATCTTTTTTCTCGGTTTCAACCGCCATTGTCGGTACTGTATTGTAGCTATGCATACACAGCATAATAAGGCTTAATGCTATAATCACCGCGGCGACCATAAAAAAGACTTTTTCTTTGTCAAATTTAGTTTTTAACACAAGAATCACCTCTTTAATAAACTGTAAATAGCATAACCTAAAAAGGAGATTTTATGTTTTACTCAAATTACAACGGTAGAGAGGATTTCCCCTGCCAAAAGCGTACTTCGCCGAAAAGCGAGTATAAAACACCTGTTGCAACCCAGTCAGACGAAAACGAAAACGAGGAGAACTGAGCACGGACATTATCCGTGCTTTTTTCTTGACATTATACAATAAATAAAGTAATATAATATAGTTAACAGTTTACGGTGAGGAAATAATTATGGAAAAGATAGCAAGTTTTACAGTAAATCACATCGACCTTTTAACCGGTCTTTATGTTTCCCGTATTGACAGAATAGGCAAAGAGGCTGTCACCACATTCGATATGCGTGTTACAAGACCTAATAAAGAGCCTGTTATGGACACCCCTGCCATTCACGCAATCGAACATCTTGGCGCTACTTTTCTCCGTAATAACGAAAAGTGGAAGGACAAAACCGTTTATTTTGGCCCTATGGGCTGCCGTACCGGCTTTTACGTTTTGCTGGCAGGCGTTCTTACCCCTATGGATATTTATCCCCTTATTTCCGAAATGTGCGATTTTATCCTTTCCTACGAGGGCGATATCCCCGGTGCAAGCGCACGCGACTGCGGAAACTGGCAGGACTTAAATCTCGATATGGCAAAGTATTACATCAAAAAGTACAAAACCGAAGTGATAGAAAACTTCACTAAAGACAGACAGGTTTACCCTAAATAAGAAAGGACATACATTATGTTTAACGCCATCGGCAGTGCCGTTATTCTGGCAATCGGTCTTGCAATGGATGCATTTGCCGTTTCAATGTGTAAAGGTCTTGCAGTGAAAAAATTGCAACTCAGGCATATGATAATTACCGGTCTGTATTTTGGTATTTTTCAGGCACTAATGCCCACTATCGGATATTTTTTAGGCACAAGCTTCAAGCAGTATATCAGCAGCGTTGATCACTGGGTAGCTTTTCTGTTGCTTGCAATTATAGGAGTCAATATGATACGCGAAGCCTGCAGTAAATGCGAAGAGTGCGATGAAAAGCACGAGGATGATTTTTCATTCAATGCAATGCTGCCTTTAGCTATTGCGACAAGCATTGATGCACTGGTTGCAGGTATTGGCTTTATCGGTGCAGGCGACCTTAATGTCCCCTTTACTATTGTGTCTGTAGGCGTAATCACATTTGCCGTATCCGCTATGGGTGTCAAGATAGGAAATGTATTTGGTGCGAGGTACAAATCAAAGGCTGAGCTTGCAGGCGGCGTGGTGTTGGTCGCTATGGGCATAAAGTTCCTTATAGAGGGACTTATGGAAACTATATAAACTTTAAAAAAGCGATAATCGCTTGCAATTATTCTATAATAATAGTATAATATTTTGTATAATTTCTATCGCGGAGGATTAAAAAATGATAGTTGACAGAATTGAAAATCTTAAACTCTATATTCCTTATCACGAGAAGCTCGCTGTTGTTTGCGACTACCTCGAAAAGACCGATATACACGCGCTTGAGGTCGGCAAGTTTGAAATCGGCGAGGGTGTTCGTGTTATTGTAAACGCATTCACTCCCAAGGATGCTGACGTGGCGAAATGGGAAACACATAACAAGTATATCGACCTTCAGTATCTCATCGAAGGTAACGAAACTATGGGCTGGCTCCCTATCGACCAAATGGAGGATGCTGAGTACAACGAAGAAAAGGACATAAGCTACCCCGTGCCGAAGGCAGGTGCAAACATTGCCGCAGTTCCGCTTGAGAGCGGCAGCTTTGCATACCTTGAGCCGCGAGATGCACATCGCCCCTCTGTTAAGCTTACTTCCACTGCATCCAAGAAGCTTATTTTTAAGATCCCCGTAAAAGAATAAGAGGTGTCCCTTTTTGAATTATCAATTCTCGAATAAGCTCGCAAACCTTAAGCCATCTGCAATTCGTGAAATATTCAAGAGTCTTACCGATCCTTCGGTTATTTCCTTTGCAGCGGGTAACCCCTCTTCCGATTCGTTTCCCGTGGAGGAACTTAGCCGTCTTGCTGATGATATTTTTGGGACAAGCCCTGCCGCAGCATTGCAGTACAGCATTACAGAAGGATATATGCCGCTTCGCGAGGCGGTGAAAAACCGACTCGCTGAGAAATTCAATATCGGTAAGGCTTTTGACGAAACGATCATTGTTTCGGGCGGACAGCAAGGAATAGAGCTTGCGTGCAAGGTCTTTTGCAACGAGGGTGACGTTGTTCTGTGCGAAACTCCGAGTTTTATCGGTGCGCTTAATGCCTTTCGTTCAAACGGCGCAAAGCCCGTAGGCGTTGACTGTGATGATGACGGTATAATCCCCGAGGCACTTGAAGAAAAACTGAAGAGCGTGCAAAACGTAAAGCTCCTTTACATTATACCGACATTCCAGAACCCATCGGGCATTACAACCCCGCTTGCGAGAAGAAAGCAGGTGTATGACCTGTGCAAGAAATACGGTGTTGTCATTCTTGAGGACAACCCGTACGGCGAACTGCGTTTTTCAGGCGAAGATGTCCCCACTGTAAAGTCGATGGATGACTGCGGTATCGTAATATACTGTTCATCTTTCTCAAAAATTCTTTCAGCGGGAATGCGTGTCGGATATGTAAGCGCACCGAGCGAGATAATTTCAAAAATGGTAGTAGCAAAGCAGAGCGAGGACGTCCATACCAACATCTTTTTCCAGATGCTCTGTTATAAATATATTACAGAATGTGACATTGATGCGCATATTGAAAAAATACGCGCGCTGTACAAAAAGAAATGCTCGCTTATGCTCTCCTGCCTTGAAAAGGAACTGCCCGACATTGTAAAATTCACACGTCCAAGCGGCGGTCTTTTCATACTCTGCACTCTTCCTTTTGGACTTGACAGCGCAGAGTTTGCAAAAAGGCTTACCGAGCGCAAGCTTGCCGTAGTACCTGGTGTAACCTTCCTTGCAGATGAAAACGGAAGTTCCTCATCTTTCAGACTAAACTACTCTACCCCCTCGGATGACGATATTATCCGCGGCTGCGAAATTCTCGGAAAATTTACGAAAGAGTATCTCGCAGAGAAAGGACTATATAATGCTTGACGAAAAGAAAGTGGTTTTCTCGGGCGTTCAACCCTCGGGCAACCTCACAATAGGCAACTACCTTGGCGCCATTAAAAATTTCTCCGAGTTTTCGGAGCTTTACAAGTGCTTCTACTGCGTAGTTGATATGCACGCAATAACTGTAAGGCAGGTACCGGCAGAGCTTCGCCGCCGCACCTATGAAACTCTCGCGCTTTATATCGCCTGCGGTCTTGACCCTAAAAAAAATACCCTTTATGTACAGTCGCACGTTCCCGCACACGCTGAGCTTTCCTGGATACTCAACTGCTATACTATGTTCGGCGAGCTTGGACGTATGACTCAGTTCAAGGATAAGAGTACAAAGCATCAGGACAATGTAAACGCAGGTCTGTTCACTTATCCTACGCTTATGGCTGCGGATATTCTCCTCTATCAGACCGACCTTGTCCCCGTTGGCATTGACCAGAAGCAGCACCTTGAGCTTGCGCGTGACATTGCAAACCGTTTTAACGGTGTATACGGCGATACTTTTGTGGTTCCGGATGGCTATATGGCAAAGAGCGGCGCTAAGATTATGTCGCTTGCAGAACCTACCAAGAAAATGTCAAAATCCGACGAAAATGCAAATGCCGTTGTTTATATCCTTGACTCTAAGGACGACATTATGAGAAAATTCAAGCGTGCTGTCACCGACTCCGACACCCACGTTGCTTTTGCCGAGGGCAAAGACGGCATAAACAACCTTATGACAATATATTCCTGCTTCACCGGCAAAAATTTCGATGAAATAGAAAAGGAATTTGAGGGCCGCGGATACGGCGACTTCAAGTGTGCCGTGGGTGAAGCGTGTGCTGACGGTCTTGCGCCCGTACGCGAGGAATTTGCACGTATTATGTCTGACAAAGCATACCTCGAAGAAGTAATGAAAAACGGTGCTGCCGAAGCCGCATACTATGCGCGTAAAACTCTCTCAAAGGTGAAGCGCAAGGTGGGCTTTACTGCAATATAGGAGAACAAAATGGACACTCAGATTATCTATAGCTTATGCGCGGTTCTATGCGCCGTGCTGCTTGCATTTGTACTTACGCCTATTGTACGTGTACTTGCAATAAAAATTCGTGCCATCGACGTTCCTACCGACGGTCGCCGTATGCACCACAAGCCAATACCGAGAACAGGCGGTCTTGCAATATTCCTTGCCTTTGCCGTGGCGACACTCAGCTTCTGCAAGCCTGACCGCGACCTTGTAACCATCCTTATCGGCGGCGGTACTCTTGTACTCCTCGGTATGCTTGACGATATCTACCGTCTTAATGCTTTTCTTAAGCTTATTGTCCAGATAATAGTTGCCCTCTTTGCAGTATCGCAAGGAATAACTATCGACTTTATCGGTTTCGGCGGCCAGTATATTCCATTTGGCGGCTGGTCTGTGCTTATTACCGTTATCTGGATTGTAGGTCTTACAAATGCCGTAAACTTTATAGACGGTCTTGACGGTCTTGCATGCGGTGTTTCTGCTATCAGCTCTGCATCCCTCTTTCTTGTAATGCTTCTTTCGGGAAGCAGCGTTGCCCACTGCACCTTCACCGCTATTTTAGTAGGCGCTTGCGTTGGTTTTTTACCGTTCAACGTAAACCCTGCAAAGATATTTATGGGTGATACCGGCGCACTGTTCCTCGGCTATACGCTCTCTATTCTGTCTATAGTCGGCGTTTTCAAGACGGATATGATTCTTGCATTCTTCATCCCTCTGTCTATTTTCGGACTCCCGCTTGCTGACACGGCAATTGCCATTATCCGCCGTATTGCTCACGGAAAAAGCCCGTTTGAAGCAGACAGAGGACATCTGCATCACAAGCTTATAGATATGGGATTCGGTCAAAAACAGAGTGTCCGTATTCTTTACGCTGTTTGCGCTATGCTCGGTCTCTCTGCAGTTATGCTGACAAACCGCGCGTGGTTTGGCGGCGGTCTTGTGCTTGTAGTCGCGCTCATAGCATTTATGATAATTTATCATATTATGAAAACACCTCATCTCCGTATGCACTCAAGCATTTACAACTCTGATGAGGGCGTTAAGCCACCTGTAGAAACATTTGACGATATAGGAATCCCATCGACTGATGATTATTCTGACAAGGAGCCTATCAGTGACAAAGAAACAACAAAAACAGACGAAACAGGAAAAGACGAGTAAAGGTCCCTTTTACAGCGCCGGCAGTATGTGGCTGATGATTATACTTGTGCTGGCATTTTCGGCTCTGGCTGTATTCGGGCTTTACAAGCTCGGTGTTATAAGCCTGCCCGACTCTTTTGACAAGGCGTTTATGGAAAAGCCGTTGCCGCCGTCAAATGCGCCTGCCGCTAATATCGCAAACCCGCCCGAAGAAAAGGAAAGCTATGAGGCTATCCCTCGCGAGGAATTTGCCACTGCCCTTTCAAAGATGCAGCTGCCAAGTGAGTATTACCGTAACTACCGTATTGCCATCAGTTCTGAAACAAGTCAATTTGTTACAGAGTACTATGCTATTAAAAAGAATAACGACTGGTGGGTACAAACCGCAGTTAACAAGGTTATAATGCAAACTGCTGTTTGTAACGGCGGCAATATAACCGTAACCGACAATGCTGCCAACACCTCTGCAAAGGCTCTTGAGCAAAGCTACGAAAACCCTACGGGGATTTCGTTTGAGGAGCGTTGCGGAATAATCACGCTTGATACTCTTGTAAATATGATTTACGATATCGCAAGCGGAAACGAAGTAACATACGGCGGCGGTATTGCCGACTACTCGCTCTCATTTACGCAAACCCGCCTTAGCGGAGAAAATCTGTTCAGCTTCAGTTTTCTCTGCCATAACGGTGTGAGCGAGGAGTATACCTTCTCTTTTGAAAACGCCGTTATACTCTCGGCATCCAAATCCTATGACGGTAAAGAAATTTACAAAATGGAAATAAAGGACTACAGAAACAACCTCTCGGAAATTGACACCGAAAGTCTGTTTTCTGTTAATTGATTTATGCTTACAATACGAAAAACCAACCTCGCCGACCTTGACCGCGTGATGCAACTTTACGACATAGGGCGCGATTATATGCGCGCAAGCGGAAATATGCTCCAGTGGATAAACGGCTATCCCTCGCGCGGGCTTGTAAAAGAAGATATTGCAAACGGTGAAAGCTATGTTGTCGAGGATGACAGCGGCATACACGCAGTGTTTATGTTTATGCAGCGCACCGAGCCAACCTATGCTTATATTGAGGACGGCGGCTGGCTAAACGACCTTCCCTACGGCACTATCCACCGTATCGCGAGTGACGGAGTTCACCGCGGCATCCTTGACATATGCGTTGAGTTTTGTGAAAAGACTATCAAAAATCTTCGCGTAGACACGCATCCCGACAATATGCCTATGCAGCGCGCTATCAAGCGTTGCGGTTTCACATATTGCGGTGTCATTTATATGGAGGACGGCACTCCCCGAATAGCATTTCAAAAAACAGTCTGACTTCAGACTGTTTTTCTTTTTCCACTTGACAAATAGTTCTACAGCGTGTAGAATAAATGTAGGAGTCTACAACGTGTAGAATGGAGGATTTTTATGAACGGAACGCAAATGGGCGCTGTTGAATCTCACTTTGCCGACATCATTTGGCAAAATGAGCCTGTACTCACAACAGAGCTTGTAAGGCTCGCAGAGGCAGAGCTTTTCTGGAAAAAGACGACAACCTATACTGTCTTAAAACGCTTATGCGAAAAAGGAATATTCAAAAATGAGGGAGGAAAAGTAACCTCACTTATTTCACGGGACGAGTTTTACGCGATGCAAAGTGAAAAATTTGTGGACGAAACCTTCAGCGGCTCTCTCCCTGCCTTTCTCGCCGCTTTTACTAAAAGAAAGCCACTTTCAAAAAAGGAAGTTGACGAGATACGCAAAATGATAGAGAGTTATAAGGAGGACTAACTATGGATGCATTCTTTCTTGACCTTGTAAATATGAGCATTACGGCAAGCTGGCTTGCACTTGCGGTGATACTGCTGCGCCTTTTGCTTAAAAAAGCGCCTAAGGCAATTACCGTGGCGCTCTGGGCAATAGTGGCACTAAGGCTGATTTTCCCATTCTCTATAGAGAGTGCGCTAAGCCTTGTGCCAAGTGCAAAAACAATTCCTCAGGAGATTGTTTTTGCAAAGGAGCCCGCAATAGACAAGTCGGAGGC
>JAZSKM010000013.1:0-8306 GCA_045534835.1 Eubacteriales bacterium
TATAAACCATACGGGCTGCGGTCTGTAAATTAGCGAAAGAGAGGCATATGCCTCTCTTTTGCTATTGCAAAAATCCGCCGCCGATGTTTATTACTTCGCCCGTGATGAACGTATCCTCTGCAAGATAGAGCGCAAGGCGCGCAACCTCCTCGGGAGAGCCGAGCCTGCCAAGCGGAGTTTCCTGTGCGAGTGCCGCCTTGTCATCATCCGAAAGGCGCTTATTCATCTCAGTTTCAATTACGCCGGGCGCAATACAGTTTACCGTAATGCCGCTTGGTCCAACCTCTTTTGCAAGAGCCTTGGTAAAGCCTATCATTCCTGCCTTTGCGGTAGAATACGCAACCTCGCAGGAGCCGCCGACCTCGCCGAAAATAGAGGAAATGTTTATTATTTTACCGTTTTGACGGCGTACCATATCGGGCAAAAACGCCTTCGCGGTTAGAAAAACCGATTTGAGATTTACGTTTATAATATTGTCCCACTCGCTCTCCGAAAGGTCGGTGATAAGTCCGAAGTGAGAAATCGCGGCATTGTTGATAAGAATATCAATCTCCCCGATTTTCTCGCGCACCTTTTGCATCGACTCCGCTGAGGAAACATCCCCCTGCAACAAAGTTATATCAAGCCCGTCTATATTTTCAAGACTTTCCTTTGAGTTATGCCAAAGGGCAAATACCTTATATCCGCTTTCCGCAAACAGCTTTGCTATTGCAAAGCCTATTCCGCGCGATGCACCTGTTACAAAAACTCTACCCTTCATCACATTACCGCCTGTCCGTTAAGCACGAGTCTGAATGTGAGTCCGAGCGCGCTCGCCGCCTTCTTACACATACTCATACGTGTTAAAAATATTTCAAAAAAGTCCATAACACTGCCGTATGCCGAGTCAAGTTCAAGCGCGAGCGTAAGCGTTTTTTTATCAGTATCAAAACCAAGCTCGCCCGAATAAACCGAGTAGTTTACTCTGTCGTGAATGTCAAAGGTTGACATATCGGTATTACGGACACGACTGCGGCGTACATCGCTCTTATCCGCTATTATAAGCGCCGCTGCTATCTCGTTTACTGCAACTCCCGTTCCCTCATCGTGGTTTCCGATAGCAGAAACGATGCGCGAAATATCGAGCAGATCCATACCGAGGTTGTCAAGTATACGAAAAGCCATAACCGCACCGCTCTGAGAATGGTCAACGCGGTTGACGATATTACCAATATCGTGCAGATATCCTGCAATCTTGGCAAGCTCTACTATATGCGCATCATAGCCCAAGTTTTCAAGCAAAGCACCTGCAGTTTCCGCCACCTTACCGACGTGGGCATAGCTATGCTCTGTGTAACCGAGCACACCGAGTGCGCGGTTTGCCTCTTCTATATAGACCTTTACTGCAGGATCATTTTTTATCAGCTCATAGGTAATCATTTTAATCCTCACTAAAAATCGAATTTTGCGCCCTTATCTTCAAGGCGAAGTGCTGCGTCAAAGCTTTTGCCTGTTTTTGAAACAAAGCCGCGGATTTTTGAGGTTTTGCCCTCTTTAATAAGCAGTTCTATATTCCTTTTGGAAATAACTCTGCCGCATATTACACGGTTGACGGTAAACGTGCAACCCTCTTTGTATCGGCTGCAACCGTATCCGAATGTGGTACGGCGTATTCTGCCGCCGCAGAAAGGACACTCGCATATATCGTCACCGATAAAGCCGTCGTCCCAGTCATCCTCAAGTGGCGATTCCTTTTGACAAAAGACTTCTCCAATCTCACGCTCTGCAAGCGCAACACCGCCGCTTATAGTCATATTACCGCGATAAATCTGCTTTAGCGCCTTGCCAAGCTCGGACGTCTTGTATTTGTCCATAGAAATTCCCATCTGCAAAAGCGACTGGATTAAAAATTCGCCGCCGGGGAGTATCCTGTAGACGTCCTTTTTCAGCTCAATATATCCGCTTTTTCTCGCGTTGTCAATTATTCCTGTACGGGTTGCCTCGGTGCCAAGTTCAAGGCCTTCAAAAATAGCCCTGTACTCCTCATCGTCATTTTCCTCAGCGCCCTCTTTTGCCGCCGCCTTTTCCTCCTTGAACGGGTTTTTAAGATGGTTGTTCAGCGTTTCTATGGTATAATGCTTTGGCGGCGTGGTTTCCTTTTCCTGCGGCTCAAACGCTACATTCACACTGTCGCCCTTTTCAAGCTTTGGCAGCACCTTATCCTTTTGAGAATAGTCATCATACTTTGTCCAGCCTGCTTCAAGTATAACAGTGCCTTTAAGCACAAATTCTTCAAGGTCGCCGACTGAAATCTTTATCTCGGTCTTTTCAGCCTTACATTCAAGTGAGCAAAAAACGGCGACAAAACGGCGAAACACGGTGGAATATACTTTGTTCTCCGCCTCGCTAAGCTCATTCTTCTTCGGAATTTTATATGTGGGAGTGAGAGCCGAGTGCGACTCAATCTTGGAATCGTCGAAAATTGATTTTTTAAACTTGAATTCAACCGGATAACCGAGCGCCGCCACATTCTCAAGTATCTTTTTAACCTTGCCCTGCTCGGCTGTTGCAAGATACTCGGAGTTAGTACGCGGATACGTGAGGAAGCCGCGCTCGTAAAGGCTCTGCACAATTTCAAGGCTCTCGCCCATCGACATCTTATACTTTTTACCAAGCACGTTCTGAAGTTTTGAAAGAGAATAAAGTTTGCCTGGGAGTATTTCGTCCTTCTTGCGCTTTACCGCAGTAACAGTGGCACCCGTCTGATTATATTTTGCGCAGAGTTCGCCGCAATTTGCAAGTTCAGGCGCAGAAAACTTGACTTTGCTCGTCAATTCGACAAGACTGCCGTTAGTTTCTGCCGCGCTGCGCGGCACATAATATTTTTCCGGAACAAAGCCGCGAATTGCCATATCGCGGTCATAAATCGCCTTTACTATCGGTACTATTACTCTGCCTACGCGCAGAAGCTTGCCTGTTTTAAGCGTAGCATACCGCGTAAGATTTACGCCATACAGCCAGTCTATATATGTTCTTGCAAAGCCTTCGTTCGCAAGCATCTCATACTCGCTCTCGCTCTTCATCTCGCTAAGCGCCGTGCGCACGGTTTCTGCAGTCTGGTCGGGCAGCCACAGTCTTAAAAACGGCTTTTCACCCTCGAGTGCGTGCATAACGCAAAGGCGAACAATAATCTCGCCCTCGCGGTCGGCGTCTCCTGCGTTCACTATCGCATCAACATCAGCGCGGTTACATAAATATTTCAGCGTTTCAAACTGTCGGGCAACGCCCGAGTCAACCGTTTTATCCGCGCCGCGGCGAAGAGTGAAGCGAAATTCTTTAGGGAAGCAAGGAAGATTTGTGATAGTCCATCTGCCGTCGGAAGGCGGATTCTCAAGATAGTCTTCAATATCGCAGAGAGAGAACAGATGTCCGAAGGCCCAGCTGACGATATAGCCGCTACCCTCGAAATAGCCGTTTTTCTTTTGCATATCCCCGATTGCTGCGGAAATATTTCGCGCAAGACTCGGCTTTTCGGCAATTATAAGCTTCATATTCTCCCTCCTTTTATCAGCGTTTTTCTTATTTTACCACAAACCTCTCTTATATGCAAGTTTACTACGGATATATTTAATAACAACCTGTACTTGCTGTTGACAAAAAGGTTTTTATATATTAAAATTTCTATTAGCATATTCAGATTAGGAGATTATCTATGAAAAACACTGTATTTAAAGGAGTTGCCACTGCGCTTATAACCCCCCTTACCGAAAACGGAATAGATTTCGAGGCTTTCGGCAGACTTATCGACTGGCAGATAGAAGAAGGCATCAACGCTCTTGTTGTCTGCGGCACTACGGGCGAAGCATCTACGCTTACCGATGATGAGCACAGAGCCGCTATATCCTTTGCAGTTGAACGTGCAAAGGGACGTGTGCCGATAATTGCGGGTACAGGCTCTAACGACACAGCATACGCGCTTGAGCTTACAAGACACGCGTGCGAAGCAGGCGCCGATGCAATCCTTGTAACTACACCTTACTACAACAAGGCTACTCAAAAGGGCCTTGTAAAAATGTACACTGCGATTGCTGATGAAAGTACTGTACCAGTTATCCTCTACAACGTTCCCACACGTACCGGTGTTAACATTGAGCCCACGACATACCTTGCGCTTGCTGACCATCCCAATATCGTTGCAATCAAAGAGGCGAGCGGCAACATCTCAAAGATTGTTGAAACTATGTCACTCGTTCACGACAAGCTTGACCTTTACTCGGGTAACGACGACCAGATAGTTCCTCTTATGTCGCTTGGCGGTATCGGCGTTATCTCTGTTATATCCAACCTTTTGCCGAGAGAAACGGTTGAGCTTACAAACCGCTTCCTTAGCGGTGATATCAAGGGGGCTGCAGAGCTTCAGTACAAGTATCACTATCTTATTGATGCGCTTTTTTGCGAGGTAAACCCCATTCCCGTAAAGGCTGCTATGGCTGCAATGGGCTTTTGCGAGGATTATCTCCGTCTTCCCCTCACTCCTATGGAGGATGCAACACGCGCAAAACTGCTTAAGGCTATGCGCGATGTTGGCATTGAGGTTTAAGTTATGAAAATATTACTGAACGGCGCGCTCGGCAAAATGGGAAAGGCTCTACTGTGTGAAATTGAAAAGGACACTTCTCTGTCGGTTTGTGCCTTTGTAGACATCGGATATGAGGTTACCGATGCATCTCATTTTACCAAAATGCCTAAAGAAGATGTCGGTGCTGACATTATTATTGACTTTTCACACCACTCCGCTATTTTTGAAATAGCAGAGTATGCAAAAAAATACTCTCTGCCTGCAGTAATATGCACAACAGGCCATACAGAGAGTGAATCAAAATGCATCGAAGAGCTTGCAAAAGAAGTACCCGTATTCTTTTCTGCTAATATGTCTATGGGAATTGCGCTCACTGTAGAGCTTGCTAAGCGCAGTGCGGCAGTGCTCCCCGATGCAGATATTGAAATCATAGAAAAGCACCATTCAGCAAAGCTCGATTCACCGAGCGGAACAGCGCTTATGCTTGCCGAGGCGATAAAAAGCGTGCGTGACAGTCTGACACTTATGCTCGGCAGAAGCGGCAGGCGCGTACGCGAGAAGAATGAGGTCGGCATACACGCGGTACGCGCAGGAAGCATCGTTGGTGAGCACGAGGTCATTCTTGCAACTCAGCACGAAATTATCACTATTTCTCACGCGGCAAGCAGCCGCAGCGTTTTCGCTGACGGTGCCATCAATGCGGCAAAGTGGCTTATTAACAAGCCCTGCGGAATGTACACTATGCAGAGCCTTGTAAAAAGCTGATTCTCTGAAAGGAATACCCTATGATATACTCAAATCTCGGTATAAATGACCTTGGACACCTGACTGTTGCAGGTCACGACACTATAGAGCTTACAAAAGAATACGGCACTGCGCTTATGGTTCTTGATGAGCAGCGCGTAAGAGAAAACTGCCGCGTTTATACTTCGGCAATCGAGAAGTATTTTCCGAAAGGCTCTATAGCGGCTTTCGCCTCCAAAGCGCTATGCTTTCGGGCTTTTTACAATATAATCGAGAGCGAAAACTTAGGTGCCGATGCGGTTTCAGCAGGTGAAATTTATACTATGGATGCGGCAAAATTCCCCTGTGAAAAGGTTTTCTATCACGGAAACAGTAAAACCTGCGAGGACCTCTCATTTGCCCTCTCCAAGAATGTCGGATATATTGTTGTTGATAACCTTGATGAGCTGTGTTCGCTCGACACTATTGCAGGCGAGGTCGGTAAAAAGCAGGATATTTTGTTGCGCCTGACACCGGGTATTGATCCGCATACACACGCGAAAATCAATACCGGCGGTATTGACTCCAAGTTCGGTACCCCCATCGCAAGCGGACAGGCTATGGATATCTTAAAAACCGCGCTTTCGCTAAAAAATGTAACTGTGCGCGGCTTCCACTGCCATATCGGCTCGCAGATATTTGAGTGCGAACCGTTCTGCGACACTGCTGACATTATGCTCGGATTTGTCAAGGATGCAAAAGATGCCCTCGGTTTTCAAGCAGAAATATTAAACATCGGCGGCGGCTTTGCCGTCAGATATGTGGAAAGCGACCCTGCTATTGACATTGCGGCAAATCTTAAAGTGCTTGGCGGCCATATAAAGGCGCTCTGCGCAAAACTTTGTATCGCCGAGCCGAAAATAGTTTTAGAACCCGGTCGCAGCATCGTTGCCGATGCCTGCACCACTCTCTACAAGGTTGGCAGCGTAAAAACCATTCCGAATGTTAAAAACTACGTTTCAGTAAACGGCGGTATGACAGACAATCCGCGTTTCACTCTCTACGGCTCGAAATATACCGTCATCAATGCTTCACGTGCAAACAATGAGTGTGACTTCCACTGCACTCTGGCAGGCGGTTGCTGTGAAAGCGGCGATATCCTGCAGGAGGATATTGATATTGCAAAACCGACACGCGGTGATATTATCGCGGTACTCGGCACGGGTGCATACAATTATTCAATGGCATCAAACTACAACCGTTTCTGCCGCCCCGCACTTATAATTGTAAACGGAAACGAAATCCGCACAGGTATCAAAAGAGAAACGTTTGAGAATTTGTTAAAGAATGACATATAAGAAAAACAGCCTTTACGGCTGTTTTTTCTTTCGGTATAAGATATATGAGTATACCATCGGCAGAGCTACGATAAAAACGAGCATAACAAAGAACAGCCACGCAATACCAAGAATGGAGAAAGCAATTGTTGCTATTCCGCACATAACCCAGAGTTTTCCTGCAAAGCGGTGGGTTTTGTTCCAGTTTTCTTCGTCATTCAGCGTCCACGGGATTTTGATACCAATAGTATAGTTCTGGCGGCATTTTGGAAGATAGTTGCCTACTATAATAAGAACTACGCCGATAAAAGAGCACATATAGGTTGCAATATTGATATCATAGCCGAGTGCAACCAAATACGTAAGACCGCAGCAAACAAATGATATTGCGGGTACAATCCACAAAACCAGACCAAACGGCTTGCCGTTTATGTTTTTATTTTTCGGGTCAATAGATGTTCCGATAACGCACACAAGATGCATAGCAAGCAGGATAAGCGGTAGACCGAATACTGCAAAAGCCTTTGAACTCCATCCGTCCGCCTCGCCCTCAAGGTTAAAATGAGTAGGCACCTGCTCCGGCAGCTTATCCCAGAATATAACGCCTATTATCATAGGTAAAAGAATTATCAGTGAAGATATGATTATCTTTTTAAGATTCTTTTTTATCATCGTTTTCTCCTCTCAGTTCACTTATGAAAACAAGTATTTCCTCAAGCACAGTAAGATTGAGTTCATAGTAAATATACTTCCCGTCACGGGCATCGAATATCAAATCCGCTTCACGAAGTACGGAAAGATGCCTTGAAATTGCCGCCGCAGTCACAGAAAAATGCTCGCTTATCTCCCCTGCTGACATTTTGCCGCCCCTGAGAAGCGCAAGTATCTCCCGCCGAGTCGGGTCAGCGATAGCGCGTAAAGTATTCTGCAGTCCCATTTTTCCTCCATCATTTAACATTTAACTTAATTGTTAAATGTATTATATCATAACTCCTTCCCTTTGTCAATAGTAAAAAGCCTATCCCGTTTTTGAGATAGGCTTTGTCAGTAGTCTGAGAGTTGGCAATGCCAACTCTTTTTGTTTATCTTATACCGTAATTTTCAATAACAAAATCCATATCCTTATCGCCTCTCCCTGAGAGATTGATAAGTACCGAACCTTTTTCCATTCTCTGCGCGAGCTTTACGCCGTATGCAACCGCGTGTGCGCTCTCAATAGCAGGAATGATGCCCTCGAGTCTTGAAAGTGCGAAGAATGCATCTATGGTCTGTTCATCGTTGATGACATCATATTTTACCCTGCCGACATCGCGGAGAAATGCGTGCTCGGGACCCGATGAGGGATAGTCAAGACCGCTTGCAACCGAGTAAACAGGTGCAGGCTCACCGTTTTCATCCTTGAGCATAATGCTGTTAAATCCGTGCATAATGCCCTCGGTTCCGTACTTAAGGCTTGCGGCGTGATCGCCGAGTTTTGGACCTCTGCCGAGAGGCACTACACCGTAGATATCTACGGGATCGTTAAGGAAGCCCGAGTAAAAGCCTGCCGCATTAGAGCCGCCGCCAACACATGCAACAATAGCATCGGGAAGCTCGCCCGTCATAGAAACAAACTGCTCTCTTGCCTCAATTCCTACAACGCTCTGAAAATCGCGCACCATCATAGGAAACGGATGTGGGCCGAGTAC
>JAZSKM010000038.1:0-11365 GCA_045534835.1 Eubacteriales bacterium
ACGATGTCGGCAACGGCCTTGTAAGCCTCATCTACCTTGCCTACAGACTTCTGCAGGTCGATGATGTAGATACCGTTTCTCTCGGTGAAGATGTACTCTGCCATCTTGGGGTTCCATCTTCTGGTGTGGTGTCCGAAATGAACACCTGCTTCAAGCAACTGCTTAATAGAAATTACAGACATTTATTGTCCCTCCGGTTTTTCCACCATATAGGCTGTTTCCACCACCTTTCGGACCGAGTGGAATAATACCCATATGTGTGTTATATTTTATCCGCATATCACGGACTGAAGTATTTTATCACAAAGTTTTCCCAATTGCAAGAGTTTTACAGATATTTTTTGTTTTTTTATTAAAAAAATCCCTTTTTTCTCTTCTTTTTGTCCTTGTCACCGACAATCTCGCATTTACAGTCCGAAATAGCAATATCAACAAGTATCGCATCCTCGCCTATGCAGTTGATTTTACACCACGGCACTCGTATAGCCTCTTCTTTTGAAAATCCAAGCGCCGTGCAGTCACCCACGATAAGCGCAACTATTTTTCCCTCGCTTATTTCAAACTCTATGTCCGTTACATATCCGAGGTTTGAGCCATCGCATACATTTATGACTATCTTCTGCCCTATACCCGTAGTAGAACACCGTTCCATAAAAACCTCCTAATTCATATTGCAAAAAACACTGTGCTATGGTAAACTTATAACATTAAATGAAAGGCTTGATAAGTTTATGAATATACAGCTCACAGATAAATATATCCGCTCTGCTTTGCCAAAGCGCAAAAGCGACGGGAACAAGGGAACCTTCGGCAGAGTTATGCTGATTTGCGGGAGCGAAAATATGCGCGGTGCCGCGGCGCTGTCTGTTCTTGGCGCTCTCCGCTGCGGCGCCGGACTTGTCACCCTCGCAAGCACGCGCGAGGTAATAGATGCTCTTTCGTCCAGCATATTTGAAGCAATATGGCTCGACCGCGAGCGCGAAAACTGTATTGCGGCGGCAGGAAAGGCAAATGCCGTAGGATTTGGCTGCGGAATGGGTGTGACGGATGAAACATCATCACTCCTCTGCTCACTTTTAGCCGAAGAAACAAGCGCTCCCCTTGTTATTGATGCCGACGGGCTGAATATGCTTTCCAAAAACGTACATCTGTTAAAAAGTGCCGTCCGCCCGATAATTATTACCCCTCATCCGCTTGAATTTTCAAGACTCTCGGGACTTTCTGTTGACGAAATTCAAAGCGACCGCGAAAAAGCGGCAAAAGAGTTTGCTCTTGAATTCGGTGTAACCGTGCTTCTCAAAGGCAAAAACACCGTTATAACCGACGGTGAAAAGCTGTTTGTAAACCCCACAGGTTCAAGTGCCCTCGCCAAAGGTGGAAGCGGCGATGTACTGACCGGTATGATGTGTGCGTTTCTGGCGCAAGGGTGCAGCCCGACGGATGCGGCGGCAATTGCGGCATACTGCCACGGAAAGGCAGGCGAAAGACTCGCCAAGTTTTATTCGGAATACGGTGTACTCGCAAGCGAATTGCCCCTTGAGGCTGCAAAATTTTTGGGTGAATTATGAAACCAAGCATAAATTCAAAAGAATTTGAGAACGCAATAAGCGTTGCGCGTATGCGCGAAAGCGACCGGTATACGATAGAAAATTTCACCGACAGTAAGACACTTATGTACCGTGCCGCAATGGGGATATTCACAGCCGCAAAGTGGAAAGGCAAAAAAATCGCCGTCGTTACGGGGGCAGGAAACAACGGCGGTGACGGCTACGCGCTTGCAGGGATACTGCGCGACAACGGATGCGGCGCAGACATTTTCCGCGTGAGCGAGCGCTTTTCCGAGGACAGTAAGTTCTATTATGACATCGCTATGTCAAGAGGCGCGCGTGACATTCCGTTTTTAGAAGATACGGACTTTAAAGGCTACGACACTATTGTTGACTGTCTGCTCGGCACAGGCTTTCAGGGTGAGCCGAAAGGCAAGGTCGCAGATGCGATACGCTTGATAAACGCATCCGCCGCCTATGTAGTATCCGCCGATATAAACAGCGGTATTAACGGCGACACCGGCAAGGCATCACTTGCAGTAAAATCCGACCTCACCGTTTCGATAGGCTTTTACAAAAAAGGAATGTTCCTTGGCGATACGCCATCACTTATAGGCGACCTTATAAATGTTGATATAGGGATAATTCTAAAGTAAAAAAGCTTGCAAAGCGGTAAATGCTTTGCAAGCTTTTTATCATTTATCGTGTTTTTTTCCCTGAGCTTCCTTAAGCTTGGTATGGCGGCGCATCTTGACCTCGTGGGGGATAGGAGTGATATCGCCTGCGGCTGTAAGTGCCATACGGGTAAGAACAGGTCCGAAGAGCTCATAAATAAGCACTGCAAAAAGTGTGATGTTGCGGATAAGGTCGCCCTGACCGCCGGAAAGCTCAGCGGATGCTATTGTACACATACCGAGTGCAACGCCTGCCTGCGGCAGGAGCGTGATGCCGAGATACTTGCATATCGAAGGATCGCATTTTGTAGCCTTTGCACTGACATAAGAGCCTATGTATTTACCTATCGAACGGAAGATAATATATACCACACCGATAACGACAACCGTCCACTGTGTGAATACCGAAAGTTCAAGCTCTGCACCGCTGATTACAAAGAAGAGTGCAAACAAAGGAGATGTCCATTTGTCAGCCGCGCCCATAAGGTCGTGCGAAAGAGGACATATGTTGCAGAAAACAGTACCGAGCATCATACATACAAGAAGCGAAGAGAATTCAACGTGTACAGGACCGATGTGGAACTTAATAGAAGAGAGTGCTGCGGTAAGGAACACGAGTGCTATTGTCATATTAAGACGGTTGGTATTGGAGTTGAACAGCTTTTCAAACTGAGTGAGTATCCAACCCATAACAGCACCGAGTATAAGCGAGCAAACTATCTCGACTACGGGGTTTACAAGTACAGAGAAAATGTCAATAGCCACATCGGGAGCAGCAAGAGATTTTGCAATGCCGAATGACACTGCAAACACGATAAGTCCCACAGCGTCGTCAAGAGCAACTACGGGCAAAAGGAGATTGGTGAGCGGTCCCTTTGCTTTATACTGACGTACAACCATAAGGGTTGCCGCAGGCGCGGTTGCAGTCGCAATAGCACCGAGAGTGATAGCCTGTGCCACGGTGATTGTACCGGGGAGCAGATAATAAACGGCAAAAAGCGCAAGATCTACCAAAAGAGTTGCTACGATCGCCTGAAAAATACCGATAACAAACGCCTGCTTGCCTATCTTTTTCAGCTCTTCAACTCTAAATTCACTGCCGATAGAGAAAGCGATAAAACCAAGCGCTACATCTGCAATAAGAGCGAGCGTGTGCACTGACTCCATATCGGCAAAGCCGACACCGTTAAGTCCAAGAGCACCAAGGCAGTAAGGTCCTATAAGTACGCCTGCCACAAGATATGCGGTAACAGACGGAAGCTTAAGCGGTTTAAACGCGCGAGTCATAAGCAAGCCTATGAGGAGTGCTACAGATACGGAAAGTAAAATATTCATAACGAATATCCTCCTATCAAAATTCTATCATACCCGAATATAATAGCACTGTTTCTTTATAAAATCAATAGTAAAAACGACAAAAAAGCACACCTCTTTTCATTTTATCTTTAACAAATATAAATCTGCAATTGAACAGCAAACAATCTCCGTATGATTTATATTTTCTTGTCTTTTCCCTTTTTGTGTGATAAAATGCAATCAAATACTGTTGACAATATGAAAGGAACAATACATATGCTTACCAAACAGGATTATGAAAAATACAGCGCCAAGGCGCTTGAATACTTCGAAAAAGCAAAAATTGCGGTTACAGACGAGGAAAAGTCGAGAATTGAGGTTGCCGAATACGAGCTTGGCTGTCTTGACAAGATTGGACTTGAGCTTGTCGTATATGTCAACACCGAAAAGTGCTGTGCAAAGGAGCTTGTTCTCCTTCCCGGTCAGACCTGCCCAGAGCACCGCCACCCACCCGTACTTGGCGAGGACGGCAAGGAAGAGACCTTCCGCTGCCGTTACGGCAAGGTTTATCTCTATGTTGAGGGTGAGCCCGTAGAAAAGATGCAGGGCAAAATTCCCGAAGGTTTTGAAGACTGCTTTACCTGCCGTCACGAAATCGTGCTTAACCCCGGCGAGCAATACACCATTTTCCCCAACACCCTGCACTGGTTTCAGGCGGGAGAAGAGGGTGCTGTTGTATCCGAGTTTTCCACCAAGAGCCGCGATGAATACGACATCTACACAGACAAGCGTATTGATGCCGCTGGCAAGAGAAACATATAACGTAAAAAAGCTGATGCAAATGCATCAGCTTTTTTAATTTAATCAAGTATTGCGCCGTGGGAAAGAAGTGTCTTTTGCACATCTGAGTAAGAGACGTTTTTAGGAGTAAGTTTTTCCTTTACGGCGATAGAAGCCGCGGCGCCTGCTGCCTGTCCCATTGCCATTGCACAAGGCATTACTCGAAGTCCGCCTGCCGCCTGCGACTCACAGGAAACGGTCTTTCCTGCCACAAGCAGATTGTCACACTTAAGCGGAACAAGTGCGCGGTAAGGAATATAATAGGCATCGGCAGTAGCAACCTTGAAATTACCGCTCATCTCGGCAGTACGCGGGTGAACGTCCATTCCAAACGCGTAAACTGCTATGCGGTCATCAAACTTTTTACCGCTTGCAACATCGTCTGCGGTTATTTTATACTCGCCCTCAATATGGCGGCTCTCTCTTACTCCGAAAACAGATGCTACCTGAGTGATATTGCAGTTTTCAAAGCCTGGTATCTTTTCTTTAAGTTCTGCGTGCGCTTTCAGCACCTGCCCTCTTGCCTCGATGTGTGCCTTTGTCATACTACGGGAGTCCGCAGCATCAACAGAAAAAACGCGGTAGTGGTTTATCTTGTAGCATCCCTTTTTAGGCGTGCGATAGAACTTTACCGGCCAAGCCACATTTTTGCCAAACGCTATAACCTTATCATCGTCAACACCGTCAACCTCAAACATAAGGGTGCCGGGCTGCGGGATACCACTCTCCTCGTCCCCCTTCCACGTAGGAACGCCGGCAGCCGCGGCAACGTCTGCATTACCCGAGCAATCAACAAAGATGTCCGCTTCAACCGAGCGAAGCCCCTCAAGTGCGGCAAGAACTAAAGACTTAATCTTACCGTCCTCGGTAACAGCATCGACAAACCTTGTGTAAAGCAAAACGTCAACACCGTATTTTGCACAAAGGCTATCAAGTGCCATCTGGAGACCGTAAGAATCAAATGCGGTTACGTGCTTGTGATACTCTTCAATATAAGTAGTATATATACTCGGAGCATCAAGCTTTTCGGGTGGAATAACTGCACCAAACTTATCGAGCTCGTCAATAATCTCGCGGAACAATCCGCCGACTACGGGACGGTCGGCACTGCCATTATAGCAGGTCATAAAAGGTCCGACAAGCGAGGTTGTAGCCATACCGCCGAGCATACCGCTCCCCTCAATAAGCAACGTGCGGGCGCCGTTTCTCGATGCTTCAATAGCGGCGCACACGCCAGAAGGCCCACCGCCGATAACAACAACATCATAATGGCCAAGCGACGGGACATTTTTTGTATAGGCAATCATTTTTATCCTCTGAAATAATTATAGTACAGCCAGAGAACGGTGTAACGGTCCTTGAGGTCCTTGGAATAAAGGATAGAATCGGCTATCTTCTCTGCACCGTAAAGTTTTTCAAAGTCAGCATACTTAAGGCCTACACGCTCAACCATAGCCTTGAACTCGCTTTCCGAGGGAACCTCGGAGAGAATTTTCTTTATCTCCTCCCACTTGCCGATAACGGTTTCGCTGTCATCATTATTATACCAGCCGAGCTTATCCTGAAGCGCGATAACGCCGTCAGCAGAAGAATGGTACACGCGACGGATATTCTTTTCCCAGTCTGCGCGGTCAAAAGCAATCTTCTTTGGAGTCTTTTTCAGCATATCCTCACGGAGCTTTGCAGTTGCAATCGCCGAGAAAGCAACGTCGATACCGTGAGCGAAGTATTCCTTCTTTTCAAGGATACAGGTGATTTCGTAATAGTGAGAAAGATGATGCTCACTGCCCGAGGCAGGGCGGGAGTTGCCGACATATGCCATAGCGATACCCACAGCAACGAGTGCCTCCATAAGCACGCCGACGGTTTCCTCGTCACGGCTGTTGATGCCGTCTGCAAGAGTTTCTACCTGCTTAGCACAGCTATATGTAAGGTCATATACAGTCTTACAGAAATACTCATTGTTGATAAACGCGCTGAGTTTCCAGTCGTTAAGGCAGGAGTATTTACCCACGATGTCACCGTAGCCTGCGCGTATCATATCCATAGGCGCGTCCTTAAGCACTGCAGTGTCTGCAATGATTGCCTTAGGAGGACGTGCGTTAAGCGTAACCTTCATCCCCTCAAGAATAAGTGCTGAGCCTACCGATGCATAGCCGTCCATAGAAGGTGCAGTTGCAACGATGTAGTAGTAAAGGTCGTGCTTGTGGCTGACATACTTACAAAGGTCGTTGATAACACCTGAGCCAACGCCTACAACAAGGTCGGTCTTATCGGTGATATAGCTTTCAATTTCGGCAATCTTCTCTTCGTTAGGAATAACAACGTCGCCGTTATCCTCCATAACAACGCTTGCCGAAACCTTGTCGCCGAGAAGTGCCTTTACGTCAGCACCGCAAACCTTATATGTATTCTTGTCCGAAACGAGAAGGATATTGTTATAACCTTTACAGATTTCGGGCATTACCTTGGTAGCGCCGTGTCCAATCTCTACGTAGTCAATAGGGCAAGCGTGATTCTTGCCACACTCGCAGTTATCAATACCGCGTACAAGCTCTTTAATGTTCATGTTCTAAAATCCTTTTTTGATATATTTGACGACACACACCTTGTCTTTATTGTACATTCTCCTCGAGTATCTTTGACTTGATATACTCGCCTACGCCCGCTATGTATTTAAGCATAAGGGGGCGAAGCTCTGCAGGATAGTTAACAAGTGCACCAAACGTTTCAAAGTTGATAGCACCACGGTAGTTTATGTCACGAAGTCCCAAAATTAGTCCCTCCCAGTCGGTCTTACGCTGTGTCATAGGTGCAAAATGCTGATCGCTTACAGCATCGTTGTCGTGCAGGTGAAGCACGGTAAGACGGTGGCCGAGTGTACGCAGATACTGACGAACGTGAGCGGCGGCAAGATTAGCGTGACCAAGGTCGAAGCAGAAGCCGAAAATCTCCTCGCCTGCCTCCTTGTTCAGTGTATCTATGTACCAGACAGCCTCCTCGGCAGTATAGCAAGAGCCGCCAATGATATGTCCTGCGCGTGGTGCCCACATATTCTCAAGACACAGCTTAACACCGTACTTTTTACCGCTCGGTATCATCTTGCGATACATTGCGAGATTTATCTCCCGTTCACTATCCTTATCGAGATAAGTATTAGGATGAACAACCAGTGCCGGGATACAAAGATACTGACAAATTGCAAGGCACTTTTCAACCGTTTCAATAAGGAAGTCGCTGAACTCTGCATCGGAGCGGCGGAAAAGCGGGAACGGTGCATGCGCCTGCGCGCCGGACACTCCTGCTTTTTCCATTGCCTCTTTAACCGGAGCGTAAAATTCAAGCAGTTCTTCGATACTCTTGGTATAGAAGTCCCCCTTGTCGCTCTTACTGATCATATCCCAAGAAAGGTGTATATCGATATTATAATCAACTGCATCGAATCCACATTCCTTGATAAAGGCGAATGCATCCATAGCATTTGCTTCACCGCCCATCGGATTCAACCAACCTGCAGTCTGAACGGAAATGGCAAGTTCTTTCATTTTATTTTTCCTCTTCGAGTATTCTGTCTCTAATATACTTACCTACTCTTGCAATATACTTAAGCATTGCGGGAATAAGCTCCTTAGGATACTTGCTAAGAGCGCCGCCAGTTTCAAAGCTGATAGCACCGCGGTAGCCTATATCGCGAAGTCCGAGGATAAGTCCCTCCCAGTCGGTCTTGCGGCGAATCATCGGTGCAAAGTGCTGGTCATTCATTCCGTCATTATCGTGAAGATGCACACATATGACACGGTGGCCGAGAATATTAAGCTCATCACGGACATTGCGCTTGCAAATGGTCGCGTGGCCAAGGTCATAGCAAAATGCAAAAATCTCCTCGCCTGCTTCAGCATTGAGGGTATCTATGTACCAGACTGCCTCCTCAGCCTCAGCGCAAGCGCCGCCTATGTATGACGTTGACATAGCTGTTCTGTTAATCCACAGATTCTCAAGGCAAAGCTTGATTCCGTACTTTTTACCAAGAGGAATCATATTTCGATACATTTCGAGATTTACTTTTCTCTCGGTTTCTCTATCGTAATAGATAAAAGGATGCATAACTATTGCAGGAATGCCGAGATACTGACAGATAGCACAGGACTTATCAAGAACATCGTCAAGATGAGCGTTTATCTCATCAGGACCAAGCATAAAATGACACGGGAACGGTGCATGCGCCTGAAGAAGTTGAATTCCGGTTTTTTCCATTGCCTTTTTAAGCGGCTCATATACTTTAAGAATTGTTTCGATATCCTGAGAGAAGAACTCGCTCGGCTTTTTGGTGAGCACCTGAGGACAGGTATATCTCGCTTCAACATTAAAATCAACCGCCTCAAAGCCGCAAGCCTTTGCCACCTCAAGAGCATATTCGGCGTTGTCTTCTCCGCCGTACACATTGTACCATCCGGCGGACTGAACGGATATTGCAAGCTCCTTACGCATTTTCAAGTACCTTCTTTCTGATGTATTTACCAACCTCTGCGGTATATTCAAACATAGCACCCCAAAGTTCTTTGGGGTAACCGTCAAGAATAGATTTTGCACTTTCAAAGCTGATAGGTCCGCGATAGCCGATGTCACGAAGACCGTCTATAAGTCCGTCCCAGTCGGTCTTACGCTGAGTCATCGGTGCAAGATGCTGATCGGAGTATCCGTCATTATCGTGAAGATGCAAAACAGTAATTCGTTTTCCCATAGTGCGAAGGAACTCACGGACATTGGTACCGAGAAGGCTTGTGTGACCGAGGTCAAAGCAGAAGCCGAATACCTCCTCGCCTGCCTCTTCGTTGAGTCTGTCAACGAGCGCTGCCGCACGCTTTGCATCCGAGCAGTCTATTACGGTTATAACTCCACCATTGTAGAAGAATATATTCTCAAGGCAAACCTTAACGCCGTATTTTTTTGCCGCAGGCATAAGAGCACGGTAGAACGAAAGATTTGCATCCTCTGCTACCTTTCTATCAATATGGCAGAAGGGGTGTACAACGATTGCAGGACATTCAAGAAAAACGCAAGCGATAATACACTTTTCTATTGCCTCAATAATATACTTGTTGTATTCCTCATCGCCGAGTCTGTAGGCGGGGAACGGTGCGTGTGCCTGAGCGAATTTAATACCGGTCTCGTCTGCAGCAGCCTTTATGGGTTTAAGATACTCGATGATATCATCAATGCTCTGTGTGAAAAAGGTTCCCTTGTCGCCGCTTTCAATCAGTCTGTGCGGAAGCTTTGCCT
Organism: Eubacteriales bacterium; assembly: GCA_045534835.1. GTDB lineage: Bacteria > Bacillota > Clostridia > Oscillospirales > CAG-272 > UMGS902. The sequence continues at coordinate 9,638 of JAZSKM010000038.1, forward strand.
CAAAGTTATAGTCGAGTGCCTCAACTCCGCATTCCTTCATAAGCTCAAAACCCTCTTTGCACTTGCCCGCATCAAGCATAGGGTTAAGCCAACCCGCCGCCTGAACGGATACCAAAAGTTCGTTGTTCATTTTATTTACCTCTCTTCAAGAATTTTATTGCGTAAATATCTACCTACTGCAGACGTGTATTTAAGCATATCCGGGAAAAGTTCCTTCGGATATTCCTTCATAAGTGAAGCACACGATTCAAAGTTAAGCGAGCCTTTGTAGTTAATCTCACTAAGACCATCGATAAGTCCGTTCCAGTCGGTCCTTCTCTGAGTCATCGGCGCATAGTGCTGGTCGCTTACACCATCGTTATCATGGAGATGCAGACAGGTAATACGGTCGCCGAGTGCTCTTAAGTAATATTTTACGTTTGCGCCGGTTATGTTTGCGTGACCGAGGTCAAAGCAAAAGCCGAATATATCCTTGCCCGCCTCGCTATTGAGCGTGTCTATATACCAGATTGCCTCTTCAGGAGTACAGCAAACACCGTTTACAACGTGACCGTTGCTTACGTTAGGTATGTTTTCAAGGCAAATCTTTACGCCGCTTTCAAGTGCCATCGGTATTATGCGGCGGAAGAGGTCCATATTGCTCTTTTTCTCATTGTCACGATCAAGATAGTTACACGGATGTGTGACTATCGCGGGTATCTCCAGAAACTTGCACACGGCAAGGCACTTTTCAAGTGCTTCTATAAGATACTCGCTATACTCTGCATCGGTGCGGCGAAAAAGCGGGAACGGCGCGTGTGCCTGAGCCATAACGAGACCGCTTTTTATAAGTGCTTCCTTTATCGGTACGTAATATTCAAGAATTTCATCAATACTCTTCGTATAGAACGTGCCACGGTCGCTCTTGTTAATCTGTGCCGGTATAAGCTTGGTGTCAAGGTTATAGTCAAGTGCCTCAAATCCGCAGTCCTTGATAAACTCAAATGCCTCGTAAATTCTCCCCTCTCCGAAAAGAGGATTGAGCCAGCCGGAGGTTTGAGTGGAAACTGCAAGTTCCTTCATCATATTTCCTCCTCACCGAGTATCTTGTTTCTAAAGGAATCGCCAACCGCAGCAATATACTGGAGAAGAGCAGGTGTCGCCCCTTTAGGAGTATTCACAAACGCAGCAAAGGTCTCAAAGTTGAGCGGGCCTGTATAGCCTATCTTGCGAAGACCGCGCAAAAATCCGTTCCAGTGAAGAATGTTATTATGGGCAGGTGTTTTGCAGGTATAGGGAGCAAGATGAAGGTCACCCTTTGTATCGTTATCGTGAATATGAAGCACGGTAAGGCGATGACCGAGTTTAACTATATCCTGATAAATATTGTTGCCGGTTATATTAGCGTGGCCGATATCATAGCAGAAGCCGAAGATATCTTCGCCTGCCTCTGCATTGAGGGTATCGATATACCAATTCGTTTCATGCATATTGGCACACGCGCCTGCAGCGGCGTGTGTACCCGTCCAGCCTATCATATTTTCAAGGCAAATCTTAACGCCGTACTTTTTGCCTGTAGGTATCATCCTGCGATACATTTCAAGGTTTACCTCGATTTCATTTTCCTTATCCTTGGGATTTGTCCAAGGGTGGACAACTATCGCAGGACAACCGAGGTACTTGCAAATCGCACAGCATTTGTCAACCACCTCAACAAGAAAGTCGTAAAGGGGTGCATTGTCCGGCACA
>JAZSKM010000132.1:0-1780 GCA_045534835.1 Eubacteriales bacterium
TTTTGTGCATCATCAGGCTTTCTGTTGTAAGTAATGCCAACATTATCGCCATTCATAGCAAAGGCAATAGCAGTTGCTGCGCCGATACCGGAAGAAGATCCGGTTACAAGTACATTTCTTGCCATTTTATGTTCCTCCAAATATATTGTTTTTAATAATTTACTGTTCGATTTCGCGGATATGCTCGCGAATCGTGTACATCGGCAAAAACATATGCGAAGGCAGGATGCCGCCGATATGGTGAATAAAATCTGTCGCTATTCTAACAAGGTCACGCTCTCCGCTACCGTATGCCTTTTTAACAAAATCAGCGCACACGTCAATCTTTTCGAGCGCATCAAGCAGAAAGTCCTTTACATTTTCCTCACCGCAAATAACATCGCCGTGAGGGAGAAAAGGATGCCCCAGCAATACCGTTTTTGCAGGTATATCAAGAAGCTTTTTCATAGAATTGCGGTAATCTCCAAGATACATATAAAGTGCGCATCCCTGCACAAGCGTGCCGTTATGCTGCACCGAGTCGCCGCAAACAAGCGTTTCGGTTTCGCGGTCGTATATGCATACTGAGTCGTCGTCGTGGCCCGGAGTAGCAATAAGCCCTACCCTGCCGTCAATGCTATCACCGTCGCAAAGCACTGCGTCCACTCTATCTCCCGCAAGTCCGCTTGACGGAGGAGGACTGTTCTTTGGAAAAGCTCTGCGTATTTCTATGTTATACTTCAGCGGGTCTGCAATTTTAGGAACCGAAAGCGAATATGCCGCTACCCTGCGAAGCCCAAGCTCGCGCATACGGCGAATACCGCCAATGTGGTCAGCGTGAGTATGCGTACATACAAGACATTCTATATCCGAAAAGTCAAGACCAAGTTCCTTAAGTGCGGGGAGTATGACAGTGTCTACCTCTTCCGCATTGCCTGCGGCATCGACAAGATAATTTTTTTCTCCCGCAAGAAGCGCAACGGCGGTGGTTGTTCCGCCGTGCGGCACTCTCAGAAGATAGACATTATCCTTGATTTTTTCAAAATGCATTAGCTATTTTTGCAGGCCTTTACCTTAGCAACAACTGCCTCGGTGTGTTTTTTAATTTCTTCATAATCACATGTACCCTTGGTGGGGTGAGTAAGACCTGTACCGAGTGCTACCGCATAAGCACCGTCTGCAAACCACTTGTCAATATTGTCAAGCGATACGCCGCCAACAGGGATAACTCTTGCCTGAGGAAGGGGACCCATAACAGCCTTGATAAAGCCGATACCAACTGCACTTGCAGGGAAAAGCTTTACAACATCGCAGCCGTAGTCCATAGCAGTTACGATTTCGGTAAAGGTCTGTACACCGGGCATATATGCAACGCTGTAGCGGTTACAAAGCTTTGCAACCTCGGGGCGGAAGTTAGGAGCAATAATGAAGGAAGCTCCTGCAAGTATACAAGCTCTTGCAGTTTCGGAATCAAGAACGGTACCTGCGCCTACATAAGCATCAAGATTCTTTTCCTTGATTTCCTTAGCGATGGTCTCAATAATATTGAGCGCGCCGGGAGTGCTCATAGAAACCTCAAGGATAGTAACGCCTCCGTCCATAATAGCACGGGTACGTACCATTGCATCCTCTTCGTTCTTGTCACGAACGATGCCTACAAGTCCGTTCGCGTGCATATTAGCTAAAACCTTATGTCTTAAAATATCCATTTGCAATACCTCTCTTAACTTATCTTTGGATACGGCCGTTACCGCTGCCTGCGATGAGGTTTTCAACATCATCTCTGGTGAATCTTACATAG
>JAZSKM010000191.1:0-1992 GCA_045534835.1 Eubacteriales bacterium
AGCCTTACATCAATGCATCCATTATTATTCAGCTTCTTACCATTGCTATTCCCGCCCTTGAAAGACTTTCAAAGGAAGGCGAAGAGGGTAAGAAGAAGATTAACAACATTACCCGTTATGTTACTGTTGCGCTCGCACTTCTCACAAGCTTCGGTTACTTTATGCTTCTTAAGAATCAGTATCAGATTCTTACCAACAATAGTGTTTTTGCTGCATTTGTAATCATCGCTTGCTACTGTGCAGGTGCTTCACTCGTAATGTGGCTCGCAGAGAAGATCAATGAGTTCGGTATCGGCAACGGTATCTCCATTATCCTCTTTGCAAACATCATCGCTCGTCTTCCTTCTATGGTTTCCTCTATGTGGAACACCGCATACGGTTGGATGCAGAATGGCGGTCTTGGCATACTCTTCGGCATACTCTTCATCCTCGCAGTTGTAGCAGGTCTTGCTGCAATGGTAGGTGTAGTTGTATTCCTTACTGAGAGTGAGAGAAAGATTCCCGTTCAGTATGCAAAGAGAGTTGTTGGCAGAAAGATGTATGGCGGACAGTCCTCTGTTCTCCCCATCAAGCTTAATATGACCGGCGTTATGCCTATCATTTTCGCTTCCTCTATCTGCTCTCTCCCCGCTACTATTATGATGTTCATTTCCGAGCCTGCAGGAGAAGGCTTCGGTCACAGCGTATATCACTTCTTCGAGAGCATATCCGCTACCACTTCTCCCGTTTATATGGTTATCTACTTCGCATTGATTATTGCATTTGCATATTTCTATATCGCAATCTCCTTTAATCCCGTTGAAGTATCCAATAACCTTAAGAAGAACGGCGGCTTTATCCCCGGCATTCGCCCCGGTAAGCCCACTTCTGATTATATTTCTAAGATTCTGTCTAAAATCACACTGATTGGTGCGATTTTCCTCGGCTTCATCGCGATTTTCCCGATGATTCTCAGCGCAATCTCCTATGAGACCTTCGCAGGCGTTGCATTCGGCGGTTCTTCACTGCTTATCGTTGTCGGCGTTGCTGTAGAGACTGCAAGAGAGATCGAGGCACAGATGACTATGCGCCATTACAAGGGCTTCCTTCAATAAGTAAGCTTTAAATCAAGAGGTATGGTATGAAAATTATATTTTTAGGCGCACCTGGCGCTGGCAAGGGTTCACAGGCCGAAAAGGTCAGTGTAAAACTTAATATTCCTACAATTTCCACCGGTGCGATCATCCGCGCTGCGCTTAAAGAGGGCACAGAGATGGGCCTTGCTGCGAAGGCGTATATCGAGGCCGGAAAGCTCGTTCCCGATGATGTTGTTATCGGCATCATCAAGGAACGTCTTGCGGAAGATGATTGTCAGAACGGTTTCATTCTCGACGGTTTTCCCCGTACAATAGCACAGGCTGAGGCGCTTGACGCTATGGGTGTTGCTATTGACCTTGTCATCAACATCTTTGTTGATGATGCAACCATTATTGAACGTATGAGTGGCAGACGTGTTTGCGCTGCTTGCGGTGCAACCTACCACACTGAGTTTAAGCCTTCGGCTAAAGGGGAGTACTGCGACAAGTGCGGTGAAGCGCTCACTATCCGTAAAGATGATGCTCCTGAGGTTGTCGCAGACCGCCTCCGCGTTTATCATGCGGAGACCGAGCCGCTTGAAAAGTATTATGAAAGCAAGGGTATCCTTAAGACCGTTATCGGTCAGGAGAAACTTGAAGATACTACCGCATTGACTTTTAAGGCAATCGGAGTTTAAAATGATTCAACTCAAAAATGCAACACAGATTGAACTAATGAAGGTTGCAGGCCGAATCACCGGCGAGGCTCTCGCCGTGGCTGAGGAATTGATTCGCCCCGGCATCTCGACCTTCGAGATCGACAAGGCGATAAGAAGTCATATCGAGAAAAGCGGCGCAAGGCCGTCTTTCCTCGGATATGGCGGATTCCCCGGTAGTGCTTGCATTAGTATCAATGACGAGGTCATTCACGGTATCC
>JAZSKM010000085.1:0-13946 GCA_045534835.1 Eubacteriales bacterium
CGCCACACCTGCATATTAAATTGTTATTAAAAGTTACCTCACGGTTGAAACCTGAATCCAGCGCAGTCTGCAAGTCACTAAAGTGACTACCATCCGCCACACCTGCGTATGAATTTTAGTCAAACCACTTTTTGTTTAGTAAATCACAAGAATTCAACACTGCTACTGCTATTCCACTAACACAGTAAAGGAGTACAAGCTGTCTTGCAATATTGATTATGATGCCGAGCGTGCCGCTAAGGGGAATGCATCCCACCACAAGCGAAACTGCCACAACCACCAATGTATAAATAAGAGTGCTGAGAATAACCGATTTAAGATTTTTGCCTTTGAAACTAAGAGGAAAAACCCTACGCATCTCAGCCCTCCTGTTGTAAAATAAAAGGCAAGCCTTGCGGCTTGCCCTGGTGCGAGAAACGGGACTTGAACCCGTACGGTGTGAACCACACGCCCCTCAAACGTGCGCGTCTGCCAGTTCCGCCACTCTCGCGTAGATGCCCTTAGGCACTCCTATATTATACGCACTGCCGCCTCTGTTGTCAATACCTTTTTGCAAAAAATTAAAAATATTTTTATTCTTTCCAAAATCATCCTTTTTATATACAATTCTTGATTTTACTGTCATAAGTATGATATAATAATTTATGTATGAAATCTCGGAGAAAGAGGACTGTTTTATGTGCGGAATTGTCGGCTTCAGCGGACAAATTGAATATAAGCAAAGTATTGTAGATAATATGATGGATCTTATGATTCATCGCGGACCTAACAGCGCAGGCAGTTATACCGACGGGGATATGGCGCTCGGATTTCGCCGCCTTTCGATAATAGACCTTGCAGACGGCTCTCAGCCGATGTACAACGAGGATAAGAGTCTTGTCCTTGTTTACAACGGCGAGATATACAACTTTGAGTCGCTTCGCGGGGAGCTTATTGCTGCAGGACATACCTTCCTCACAAGATGCGACAGCGAGGTATTACTGCACGGCTATGAGCAGTACGGCGGCCGCGAGCTTGTAAAAAAACTGCGCGGTATGTTCGCCTTTGTCATCTGGGACAAAAACGAAAAGAAACTTTTCGGCGCCCGCGATATGTTCGGTATAAAGCCGTTCTATTATGCAACTACCGCACAGGGCGAATTTATGTTTGCCTCTGAGATAAAGAGTATGCTTGCTCACCCGAACTTCAAGCGCGAAGTGAATAAAGATGCGCTTTTGCCTTATCTCACTTTCCAGTACAGCGCAACCGAAGAAACATTTTTTAAGGGTGTTTTCAAGCTGCCGCCCGCACACTTCTTTGAGTGGAAGAACGGTGAATTTATAAAAGAGCGCTACTGGGATGTAAACTTTGATGCAAAGGAAGGAACTCTTGAGGAGTTTTCGGACGCGCTCGATAAGACCGTGCACGAGTCTGTAGCGGCTCATAAAATAAGCGATGTGCCTGTCGGCTCATTTCTTTCGGGCGGCGTAGACTCAAGCTATATCACCGCCTGCCTTATGCCTGACAAGACATTTTCTGTAGGCTTTGACGGCGAGCAGGAAAAATTCAACGAAACAAACGAAGCGGCAGAGCTTTCCAAAAGACTTGGAATACAAAATATCCGCCGCATACTTACCGCAGACGAGTGCTTTGAGGCTCTCCCTACGATACAGTATCATATGGACGAGCCGCAGTCAAACCCGTCAAGTGTGCCGTTGTACTTTCTTGCGGCGCTTGCCGCAAAGGACGTAACCGTAGTTCTCTCGGGCGAGGGCGCAGACGAGATCTTTGCAGGCTATGAGTGGTATGACGAAACGCCGATGATGCGTAAATACAAGAAAATACCGCAGTTTATCCGCATCGCCGCCGCGAAGGTGGCGGGGGCGATGCCTTATTTCAAGGGACACGACTTTATCATAAAATCGAGCGGCCGACCTGAGGATTATTTCATCGGTCAGGCGAAGATTTTCGAGGAAAAGGAAGCGAAAAAGCTGCTTCGCGAGGACTATAAAAACGGCGAGCGCGTTCGCGATATCACCCGTCGCATTTACGACAGAGTCCGTGACCGTGACGAGCTTACGAAAAAGCAGTATCTTGACATTATGTGCTGGCTGCCCGGTGACATTCTTCTCAAAGCGGACAAAATGAGTATGGCACATTCGCTTGAGCTTCGAGTGCCTTTCCTTGACAAAGAGGTTATGAAGATGGCAGAGGACATTCCCGCAAAGTATAAGATTACACGCGAGAACACAAAGTACGTGCTTCGCCACGCGGCGAACCGTACTCTGCCTGACGAGTGGGCAAACCGCGAGAAGAAGGGCTTCCCCGTACCGATAAGGCTCTGGCTCAGGGAAGAGAAGTATGCAAAGCAGGTGCGCCGTGCATTTGAGAGTGCATATGCGGATGAGTTTTTTGATGCAGAAATGCTTGTAAAGATGCTTGACGAGCATTTTTCGGGCAGGGCAAACCACGCGCGAAAGATTTGGACTGCGTATGTGTTTCTTGTATGGTACAAGCGCTTCTTTATTGACTTTATTCTACCTAAATATTAATATTACGGACAAGAAAAATGGAAAATTCAAAGCTTAACATTATTCCCGTGCTTGTCGGCGCGGACCAGAACTGTTACAATGTTGCACGCGCCTTTCACGAGCAGTACGGACTTGTTTCGCACGCGCTCGGCAGATATGCGATAGGCATCACACAGCATACAAGCATTGTAAAGTTTCACGCAGTTGAGAATCTTAATACAGATGCTACCTTTATGCTTGCGATGGACGATTTTGCAAAGCAGCATGAGGGCGCTACGCTTATTGCACTCGGTTGCACCGATGAATATGCTGCTATGCTTATCCGTCACCGCGAGGAGCTTGAGGACAGATATATCATACCGTACATAGACGAGCCGCTGATGAACAAGCTTGTTGACAAGGCGGACTTTTATGAGATGTGCGATAAGTACGGCATAAAGTACCCGAAGACCAAAGTGCTTTCTGCACCCTGTACCGCCGAGGAGGTAAGCGAGTCGGCACTCGGATTTGCATATCCGATTGTTTTAAAGCCCTCGTCCAGCATTGACTACTGGCATCACCCCTTTGACGGAATGAAAAAGGTGTACACCGTAAACTCTCCCGAGGAAACGGTGAGTGTGTGTGCGGCAATCTATGCGGCAGGGTACACAGAGCGTATAATTTTGCAGGACAGAGTGCTTGGCTCTGATGCCAATATGCGCGTGCTTACCGCTTACGTTGGCAAGGACCACAAGGTAAAGATGATGTGCCTCGGTCACGTTCTGCTTGAAGAGCATACACCTAAAGGACTTGGAAACCACGCGGCGATAATCACCGAGTATAACCCGTCGCTCACCGAGAAATTCCGTGCATTGCTTGAGGATATCGGCTATCGCGGCTTTGCAAACTTTGATATAAAGTATGATGACCGCGACGGCAGCCTTAACGCTTTTGAGATAAACCTGCGTCAGGGCAGAAGTAATTATTATGTCACGTCAAGCGGCTTTAATATTGCGAAATATCTTGTCGAGGATTATGTTCTTTGCAAGGATATTCCTTTTGAGGAGGCGAAAGAGCCGCACTTCTGGCATTATGTGCCGCGCGGAGTTGTATGGCGCTATGCAAAGAAGAGCGTAATTTCCGAGGCAAAGGCGCTTGTCAAGGCTAAAAAGGCGTCCTCGTCGATGTGGTATAAATATGACTGCCTGCGTAATCCGATGCGTATAGCATATCTCTTGGAGCACGGCAGAAGATTTTATCAGAAATATAAAACGTATTGTCCGAAACAGGACTAAAAAAGGAGATTTGTATGCTTTTATCCGCGCTGCTTAAAAATGCTGAAATCGAATATAACGGCGCGGACTGTGAGATAGAACGCGTTATATGTGACTCGCGCGCGGCGCGAGAGCTTGCGCTCTTCGTTTGCATTAAGGGCTTCGCGAGTGACGGTCACGACTTTGCCGAGCGTGCGTATATGCTTGGCTGTCGCGCATTTGTTGTGGAGAGGGATGTTTCTCTCCCTGACGATGCGGTTATTGTAACGGTGGAAAACGCGCGCCGTGCACTTGCAAAAATAAGCGCCGCATTTTACGGGTTTCCTGCGAAAAAACTCAAGGTTATCGGCATAACGGGTACAAAGGGAAAGACCACCACTGCGCTTATGCTATCGTCGATACTTTCGCAAAACGGTGTTTCCTGCGGATATATCGGCTCGAACGGTATTGAGTTTGCAGGCAACCGCTTTGAAACCCGCAACACCACTCCCGAAAGTCTTGATTTGCACTATTATTTTGACCGTATGGTAAAGGAGGGGGTAGAGGCGGTCGCGCTTGAGGTTTCCTCACAGGCGCTCTATCTTGACCGTGTTTACGGCATACCCTTTTTTGCAACGGCATTTACCAACCTTGCACCCGACCATATAGGCGGAGCCGAGCATCCGACCTTTGAGCATTACCGTGACTGTAAGCGAATGCTTTTCTCAGAGTATGAGTCGAAGTTCTCGGTATTTTCTGCAACGGATGATGCCTCCGACTATATGAGCGAATGCTCGCGCGCACTGACGAGCAGCTTCGGGCTTGAAAAGGGAGACTTTTCCGCTACAGATATCCGCCAGTTTTTTGATGGCGGCGCACTCGGAATAGAGTTCGAGTGTCACGCACTCGGCGAAAACACTACAGTTTCTCTTCCTATGCCCGGTAATTTCAGTGCAGAGAATGCGCTGTGTGCAATAGCTATTGCGCATAGACTTGGCATCAGTGCAGAGCATTGTGCAGATGCGCTTGCACATACCTACGTTTTTGGCAGATTTGAGATAGTTCGAACAAAGCTTGATGCGGTTTTTGTTATTGACTACGCGCATAACGGTTTTAGCATAACCAGTGCGCTGAATACTCTCCGCGCATATAATCCAAACCGCCTTTGGTGTGTCACCGGCTCTGTCGGCGGCAGGACTGTAGGCCGCCGCGCCGAGATAGGCGAGGCGGTAAGCCGCCTTTGCGACATAGCGGTGCTTACTGCGGACAATCCCGACTTTGAAAATCCGCTTGATGTATGCGAGGATATCCGTGCGGCGTTTGTCAGGGATATTCCCTGCGAATGCTTTGCTGACCGCGAGGATGCTATATCGTATGTTGTTGAAAATGTTAAAAAGGGTGATATAGTTCTTTTTGCAGGCAAGGGACACGAGCAGTACCAGTTTATCCGCGGTGCAAAGGTGCCTTTCTCCGAGCGAAAGCTTATAGAAAAATATGCACTTGAAGTTGCTAAAGAATATGTGTAAAGTAAAAATAACCCCCGATGTTTCCATCGGGGGTTATTTTTACCATTCTTTCACAAATCCATCAATTATTGTATGCGAGCGCTCGGCTGCCATTTTAACAAACTTTGGATACTCCATCTGTGCATCGCCGCTTGCACTGTCTGATATCGCGCGAAGGACTGCAAACGGCACACCGTTTACAAATGCAACGTGTGCAATCGCCGCGCCCTCCATCTCACACGCAATAGCATCAAAGCGGTCGCGTACGGCGTTCTTTTGCTTTGTATCCGACATAAACTTGTCACCGGATGCAATAGTACCGACAACATAAGCCGCGCCGACACCGCTTGTTACCTTTTCAAAGGTTTTTACGGCTTTTTCGTCAGCCTCAAAATAAATCTTGTTTATTCCTGAAATGAGCCCCACGGGGTCGCCGAGGGCGCTTGTGTCCATATCGTGCTGAACAAGGCTTTTTGCAATAGCGATATCGCCGATGGAAAGCTTGTCTGTGAGGGTGCCAGCGACACCGCTGTTGATGATAAGCGAGGGGGAATAGCGGAGAATCATAGCCTCGGTGCATATGGCGGCAAATACCTTGCCTATTCCGCATACCGCAAGCACGATATCCTTGCCGTAGAGGGAGCCGCTTGTAAATTCAATACCGCTTACAGTCTCGTTTTTCGCATTGTCAAGCGAGGCACGGATAGTCTCTGCTTCAACAGTCATAGCGCAAATTATTCCTATCATATCAATCTCCTTAATTAACAAACTGTGCGTTCCAGAGCTCTGCGTAGAAGCCGCCCCTTTGAAGCAGCTCTTCGTGTGTACCCTGCTCGATAATGTTACCGTTTTTCATAACGAGGATAACATCCGCCTCGCGAATTGTGGAAAGGCGGTGGGCGACGATAAAGCTTGTTCTGCCCCTCATAAGTGTTGCAAAAGCGTTCTGGATACGCATATCGGTACGCGTGTCTATTGAAGAAGTCGCTTCGTCAAGGATAAGCATAGGCGGCAGGCAGAGCATAATTCTTGTGATACAGAGAAGCTGCTTTTGTCCCTGCGAGAGTGCGCCGCCGTCCTCGCCGATATATGTGTCATAGCCGTTTGGCAGTGACTTTATAAACGAATGTGCGTGAGCAGCCTTTGCCGCTGCAATAACCTCTTCGTCAGTAGCATCAGGCTTACCCATAGTTATGTTGTCACGGATAGTTCCCTCAGAGAGCCAGGTGTCCTGAAGGACCATACCGAAGTTCTTGCGGAGTGTGGAGCGCTTAAGCTTTTTCGTTCCGATACCGTCAATCTCTATAGTACCGCTTGTTGGATTATAGAAACGCATAAGCAGGTTGATAAGCGTGGTCTTTCCGCAGCCTGTGGGACCGACAATTGCAATGCGCTGACCGTGCTTTGCAGAGAAATTAAAGTCCTCGATAAGCTTTTTATCAGGGGTATATGAGAAATATACATTTTTAAAGTCGATATTTCCGTTTATCTTTTCTGGAGCAGCCGCATTTGGCGCATCGGGCTCTATTTCTTTTGCATCAAGCAGTTCAAATATGCGCGAAGCGCAGGTAAGTGCGTTCTGAAGCTCGGTAATAACGCCCGAAATTTCGTTGAATGGTTTTGTATACTGGTTCGCATAGCGCAAGAATACTGCAAGCGAGCCTACGGTCATACTGCCGCCGCCGATGCAGAAAAAGCCGCCGAGAAGTGCAACGCCGAAGTAAACAAGATTGTTTACAACGCGTGTTGAGGGGTTGGTCAGTGATGAATAGAAGGTTGCCTTAAGCGAGCATTTTGCAAGGCGGTCGTTTATTTCATCGAACCTTTCAATATTCTCATCGCCGTGAGAAAATGCGATAGACACCTTTTGCTCGCTGACAGTTTCGTTTACAAAGCCTGTTTGCTCAGCCTTGGTCTTGCTCTGCAGCAGGAAGAAATCGTGCGTGTGCTGAGCGATGAATTTCGCAACGAAGAGCGAAAGAGGAGTCAGGATAACAACAAACAGAGCAATTCTCCAGTCGAGTGCAATCATAAAGCCGATTGTGCCGAGTATGGTTGCAATGCCCGTAAAGAACTGGGTAAAGCCCATAAGCAGACCGTCAGAGAACTGGTCAACATCCGAGATAACGCGGTTCACAATATCGCCTGCCTTGTGCGAGTCAATGTAGGAAAGCGGCAGCTTTTGCAGCTTGCGAATAGCATCGCCGCGAATGTCGCGCACGACGGTATAGGTAATAGAGTTGTTGAGAATGCTCATTATCCACTGCAGTACCGCGGTGAGAGCCACGATTATGCCGCCCCTTATAAGCAGTGGCTTTATGAGGTGGATGCGGACATTGCCCTCAACGCATAGGTCAATAGCTTCGCCGATAAGAATCGGCAGATAAAGAGTCATCGCTACAATGGCGAGTGCCAGAAGCAGTGTGATTATCAGCTTGCCGAGGCTTCGTGAACAGTAGGCGAGAACGCGTTTTAATGTCATTTTCACTTTGCATCGCCTCCTTTGAACTGCGAGTCGTAAATCTCGCGGTATACCTCACAGCCTAAAAGAAGCTCATCGTGCGTGCCGATGCCGACAGCCTCGCCGTCATCAAGCACGATTATTCTGTCAGCGTGCATTACAGATGCCGCGCGCTGTGACACAATAAATGTGGCAGGCGGATTCTTCATATTGCGGATTGAAGCACGAAGACGTGCATCCGTAGCATAGTCAAGCGCGCTTGCACTGTCATCGAGAATAAGTATTTCGGGCTTGCGCACAAGCGCACGCGCAATGCACAGACGCTGACGCTGACCGCCCGAAAAGTTCTTGCCGCCCTCTGTAACTTCGCCGTCAAGCGAGCCTTTAGCGTTTATGATATCCTCGCCCTGTGCGATTTTTATAGCCTCAATAATTTCTTCATCGGTAGCATCGTTTTTACCCCAGCGCATATTGTCGCGTATAGTGCCGCCAAAAAGCACTGAACGCTGAGGAACTACGCCTATACGCTCTTTAAGGCTGTCGCCCTTGTATGAGCGCACATCTCTGCCGTCAACACGTACTTCGCCACAGCTTGCATCATAGAAACGCGGGATAAGCGAAACAAGGGAGCTTTTACCGCTGCCCGTACCGCCGATTATGCCTACAGTTTCACCGCGGTCTGCGGTAAAGGAAATGTTCTTAAGAACCGTACCGCCGCTGCCGTATGCAAACGAAACGTTGTCGAAAACGACAAACGGCTCATTACGCTTTTCACTCTGTGTATATACGGTCTCGCCGCCCTCGCTAAAGAATTCGTCAATACGCGAGGCAGAAGCCGTGGCCTTGGTAACAGTTACGATAAAGTTTGCAAATTTTACAAGCTCTATAAGTATCTGCGACATATAGTCGTAGAGTGCAAGGAGAGCGCCCTGCGTGAGCAGACCTGCCTCCATACGTATAGCGCCCGTGCCGATAAGAATGATTATCGCAAAGTTGATAATCAGATATGTAAGGGGATTAAGCAGTACGGATATTTTTGCAGAAAACTTCTGGAGCGCAAAGAGAGAGTCGTTCTCCTCGTCAAAATCGCGCACTTGCTCCTCCTCCGCGCAGAATGCGCGGATAACCCTCGTACCAGTCAGACTCTGGCGCGTTGCGCGAAGAACCCTTTCGAGCTTTTTCTGCACCTTTTTGAAAAGGGGAAGGGTGATAAGTATAATCGCAAATACCACCGCAAGCAGAAGCGGAACTGCTACAGCAAAGATTATTGCGCAGTATACATCAATGGTAAAGGCAAATATAACCGCACCGAAAACAACGATAGGCGAGCGCATAAGCAGGCGAAGAGTCATATTGACTCCCGTCTGCACCTGATTTATATCGCCCGTCATACGTGTCAGTATATTTGATATACCAATCTTGTCAAGGTCAGCGTGGCGGAAGTTCTGTGTCTTTACATACATATCGCGGCGAAGGTCGCGCGCAACTCCTACTGCCGCCTTTGCAGAGAAGAACTGCGCGGCTACTGCCGCCGCAAAGCCGAGCGCGCAGAAAAGCACAAGGATAAGACACATTTTAACGATATACGGCTTATCTCCGTTTGCAACGCCGATGTCCACAAGATTTTTAATAACAAGAGGCACAAGCAGCTCAAAGGTTGCTTCAAGCATTTTGAGCAGCGGTGCTAAAACTGCAACGCCTCTGTACCTCGCAAGATAATGAAATATTCGTTTCAAAGGCTTCACTCCAAAAGATATTTAATTATGGGCTGTAAATAACAGCCCCTTTTTGCATTTATGCCTCGTGTTTTGCACAGCCCTCGCCAGCGTTGCTGCCGACGTTTTCGATGTCGTAGGGTGTAGTCTGGTACACAAAATAGTTAAGCCAGTTACAGTAGAGGAGGTTTGCAGAGGAGCGCCAGGTAACGGGCGGCTCGTTTTCGGGATTGTCGCACGGAAAATAATTTACGGGAACGTCAATTTCAAGCCCTGCATTTTTATCGCGAAGATACTCTTTTTTCAGAGTGTCCGCATCGTATTCCGAGTGGCCCATTATAAAAATGTGCTTGCCGTGGTCTGCAATTACCGCGTACACGCCTGCTTCCTCTGAAGAAGCGAGGATACGCAGCTTGTCATTTGCCTCAATGTCCTCGCGGCGAACTGAGGTATGGCGAGAGTGAGGGACTAAGAAGGAATCATCAAAGCCTCGGAAAAGTATGGAGCGCTTATAATCAACGGTATGGCGGAAAACTCCGAACATTTTTGAGTCAAGCGGATATTTGTCTATACCGTAGTGATAGTAAAGACCTGCCTGAGCACCCCAGCAGATATGAAAGGTGCTTGTGACGTGAGTCTTGCTCCACTCCATTATTTCACACAGCTCATCCCAGTATTCGACCTCTTCAAACTCCATTTTTTCAACGGGCGCGCCCGTGATTATCATACCGTCAAAGCGCTTGTCCTTTACCTCGTCAAAGGTCTTATAAAAGGCAAGCATATGCTCTTCGGAGGTATTCTTCGGTATGTGCGAGGTTTTCACAAGCTCCATTTCAACCTGCAGGGGTGTGTTGCCGAGAAGTCTTGCAAGCTGAGTTTCGGTGATAATCTTTGTCGGCATCAGGTTGAGTATGAGAATTTTCAGCGGACGGATGTCCTGAGTAATTGCACGCGTTTCTGTGATAACAAATATGTTTTCGCTCTCAAGCGTTTCTGTTGCGGGAAGCGCATTCGGAATTTTGATAGGCATTGGTATGTCTCTCTTTTTAGTAGTTTTTATGCTTTATTAAGTGCTTGCTCAAGGTCGGATATAATGTCATCGACATTTTCAATTCCGACAGAGAGGCGGACAAGTTCGGGCAGTACACCCGCATCACGCAGCTGTTCGTCGGTAAGTTGGCGGTGAGTAGTGCTTGCGGGATGAAGCACGCTTGTGCGCGCATCGGCAACGTGTACGACTATAGCCGCGAGCTTCAGCGAGTCCATAAATTTTGTTGCGGCACTTCTTCCGCCCTTAAGGCCGAAGGATATAACGCCTGACGCACCCGTAAGGTATTTTTTAGCGGTTTCGTATTCGCTGTCACCCTCGAGGAAAGGATAGTTTACAAAGGAAACCTTAGGATGATTTTTCAGCCATCTTGCAACTGCAAGCGCGTTTTCACAGTGGCGCTGCATACGAAGTGCAAGTGTTTCGGTGCCGAGGTTGAGAATGTACGCATTAAGCGGAGAGGGGGTAGCGCCAAGGTCACGCATCATCTGCACACGTGCCTTGGTTATGTATGCGGCGTTTCCGAACTGCTTTGTATAAATAACGCCGTGATATGACTCATCGGGAGTAGTAAGTTCGGGATATTTTCCGCCCTTTTCCCAGTCAAATTTACCGCCGTCAACAATAATGCCGCCTACAACTGCCGCATGACCGTCAAGGTACTTTGTGGTCGAGTGCATAACGATATCTGCGCCGTGTTCAAACGGGCGGCAGAGCACGGGAGTTGCAAAGGTGTTGTCTATGATAAGCGGCACGCCGTTTGCGTGTGCGATATCGGCAAAACGCGATATGTCAAGCACCTTGAGCGCCGGGTTTGCAATAGTTTCGCCAAAGAGTGCGCGAGTGCGGTCATCAAAGAGCGCGTTTACCTCGTCGTCGGTCATATCAGGGGTAGCAAAGCGAACCTCGATGCCAAGCTTTTTCATAGTAACGGCAAAAAGGTTTACAGTACCGCCGTAAATGCTTGAAAGGCTGATAAAGTTGTCGCCTGCCTTTGCAATATTGGCGATAGCGATAAAGCTTGCCGCCTGACCTGAGGAGGTACACAGTGCGCCGACACCGCCCTCAAGCGAAGCTATCTTCGCTTCAACTGCGGCAACCGTGGGATTGGAAATTCTCGAATACATATGACCGTCGCTCTTAAGGTCGAACAGATCGCCGAGTGCATCCGAGGAGTCGTATTTATAAGTTGTACTTTGGTATATCGGCAGTACGCGGGGTTCACCGGACTTTGGCTTGTAGCCTTCCTGCAGACATTTTGTATCAATATGCATTCTTTTCACCTCTGGAGAAAATTTTCTATTATTATAACACACATATTTACAATACAAAAGAGTTTTTACATAATTTATTATTTTTTATTATACTGTTGCTTTTATTCATATCGTAGTTTATAATCACTACGTAGGATAATTTTAGGATGGCATCATTTTAACCCACGCCTTTGATTGACGAAAGGCCTACTCATATTAAAGGAAAATTAACTGAAAGAGGATAAGAATATGTCACTTTTTAACCCATACTACAAAGAACTTGAAACCTTGCACGTTGGTTGTGAAAAGCCCCGTGCATACTTCGTCCCGTACGGGTGCCGTGCAAAGGCACTTGGCTTCAACCGTGCGGCAAGTGAATATTTTTATTCTCTGTGCGGCGAGTGGGATTTCCGTTTCTTTACGAACCCCGAAATCCCAAGAGCTATGACCTTTGAGGAAATTTACAAGGTTAAGGCGGACAAAATTCCCGTTCCTGCATCATGGGAAAATCTTGTAGGCAGGGGCTATGATGTTCCGAACT
Organism: Eubacteriales bacterium; assembly: GCA_045534835.1. Classification (GTDB taxonomy): domain Bacteria; phylum Bacillota; class Clostridia; order Oscillospirales; family CAG-272; genus UMGS902. The sequence goes on from JAZSKM010000085.1 coordinate 12,266, forward strand.
ATACGAACACAGAATATCCTTTTCCGCTTGACCCTCCGAACGTGCCCCAAGATAATCCGACAGCGCTTTACAGCCGCACCTTTAACCTTACAAAATCCTATCTTCAGGGCAAGGAAATTTTCCTTAACTTTGAGGGTGTTTCCTCTTGCTTTTATGTGTGGGTAAACGGTACCTTCTGCGCATACAGCGAGGTTTCCCACTGCACAAGTGAGATTAATGTCACCGAGCTTCTCCACGAGGGTGACAACAGAATAGACGTTATCGTTGTAAAGTTCTCTACTGCATCATATCTTGAGGACCAGGATATGTTCCGTTGTGGCGGTATCTTCCGTGAGGTATATCTGCTTGCACGTGACAAAAAGAGAATAACCGATATTTACGTCACCTGCGATATGTCAAAGAGCTTTAAAAAGGCGACCTTCACTGCAAAAATCGAGGGCGATTTGCAGAAGAATGTGGGTCTTGCACTCCTTGATGCAGACGGAAACGATGCAGGCGCACTTATTGCGGCTGATATGATAAGCAAGACCGTTAAGATTACGCTTAACAACCCGAAGCTCTGGTCAAGCGAAACTCCGTACCTGTATAGCCTTTGCGTTGAAAACGGCAAGGAGCATATTGCTCTCCAGCTTGGCGCACGCAGGGTTGAAATCAAGGACAGAGTTATCCTTATAAACGGCAAAAAGGTTAAGGCGAGAGGTGTAAACCGCCATGACTCAAACTATGTTCTCGGATATGCAACGCCCGTAGAGCATATGATGCGCGACCTTGTTATTCTCAAGCAGAATAACTTCAATATGATTCGTACCAGCCACTATCCTAATGACCCTCGCTTTGTTGAGATGTGTGCACGTATGGGCTTTTACGTATGTGACGAAGCGGATATAGAAACCCACGGCTTTGCAAACTATGCTCGGGACGGTGTACAATACAAATGGAATCACCTCTCCGATTCCCCCGAGTGGGAGGAGGCATACGTTGACCGTGCGGCAAGACTCTTTGAAAGAGATAAGAACTGTACTGCTGTAATTATGTGGTCTCTCGGAAACGAAGCGGGCATTGGTGAAAATCACGTCAAAATGGCAGAGTATATCCGTGCAAAAGCCAGCAATGCTATGATCCATTATGAGGGCCATTTTGAGAATGGAACATTAAAGCATCTTGATCGCCGCTACGACAAGTATGACGGCTTGGTCAGTGACGTTGAAAGCTATATGTACCCCGAACTTGACTGGATGGTTGATTACTGCGAAAGCAAAGCGGGAAAACGTCCGTATTTCCTTTGCGAATACTGTCATGCGATGGGCAACGGCCCCGGAGACTTCAAAGAGTATTGGGAGCTGTTCTATAAATACGACAACCTCTTTGGCGGCTGTATCTGGGAAATGTGCGACCACGGGGCAATCCTCGGCGGCACTACCGAAAAACCCGAGCTTGGCTACGGCGGAAGCTTTGGCGACCCGATTCATTCGGGTAACTTCTGTATGGACGGTCTTGTGTATCCCGACAGACGTCTGCATACGGGTATGCTCGAAGCGAAAGAGGCTATGAAGCCCTATCGAATTACTGCGAAGAATGCGGCAAAGGGACGTTTCGTGCTTGAAAATCTCCGCAACTTTACCTCGCTTGACGATATTACTCTTCTCTGGACCCTTGAGGTGGACGGTAAGGCTGTAAAGTC
>JAZSKM010000036.1:0-1611 GCA_045534835.1 Eubacteriales bacterium
GGGAACGTTCATACCCGGAAGAAAGCTCGAATGGCGCTTCGTCAAGGAATATGCCGGCAGCGGAACGCTCGGCGATCTTGGAGTGCATCTCATCGATATGACGAGATTTCTTTTAGATGATTTCGCTTGCGTATATGGAATATCGAACATTATAGTTCCCGAGCGTAAAAAGCTCGACAGTGACGAGATAGGCAAGGTAAATACCGATGACCTTACTGCGTTTATTGCAAAGCTCAAAAGTGGCGGTATTGCCAATTTCCTAGTCATAAAATGTGCCGTTGGTGAGTCTAATACCATTAAGTATGAGATGTTTGGTACAGGCGGAATTATACGCTTCAATCTTAATAAGCCTGATGAAATTACCATTGCACGTGCGGCAGACAATAAGACCGATGCTATTGTTGAAACTATTGCAGTTCCCGCTGAATTCAAGCTTGGTCAGGAGGAATGCTTTATAAAGGCTCTGTGCGGTGACGTGCGTGAGTATTTCCCTACCGCCGAGGAGGGTGCAAAATGTCAGCGCATAGTAGATGCTATTCTCTATTCTGCTGAGAATAATTGCGTTGTCTCTCTTGATTAATGATATGAAAACGGAAAATAAAGAGAATTATCTTCTACAAGGACCGATACTTAAGCATATGCTTTTTCTTGTGTTGCAAATTGCGGCTACCAGCATACTGCAGCAGATGTTCACGTCTGCGGATATGGCAATTGCGGGAAAATGTATAAGCGACTCTGCTCTTGCGGCTATCGGATGTACGGCACCGCTTATAGGCTTGTTCATAGAGTTCTTCCTGGGTCTTTCGAGCAGCTCAAGCGTTATTACAGCAAGATTTATCGGTGCTGGTAAGTCTGAGCGTGCAGGGCGTGCTATCGACACGTCGATGATTGTTGCCCTGGCGAGTGGAACGTTTATTATGCTTGTCGGTGTATGCTTCACGAGACCGCTGCTTGTTCTTATGAACGTACCCGAGGACCTTCTGAATCAGTCGGTTGAATACCTAAGGATTTACTTCTTAGGTATGCCCTTCTTTATGCTATATAACTTCTCATCGGCGATATTCAGAAGCTGGGGCGACACTACCCGACCTCTGATATGCTTGACGATTGCAGGCGTTATAAACGTTGGCTTGAATTTGCTTTTCGTTATGGCTTTCAATATGGGCGTTGCAGGCGTTGCGATTGCAACGGTGATATCAAACGGCTTTAGTGCTATATCTCTTATTTGCCTTCTCGCACGTCGCAAGGATGAGCTTAGATTCAATATCAGTAAGCCAAAATTTGATTTTGAGGTGCTTCGCGGTATTCTTAAAATCGGCTTACCGTCAGGATTTTTAGGCTCTGTATTTTCTATATCAAACGTTTGCGTGCAGTCTGCTATAAACACGTTGAATACGGCGGCAATATCCGCTTCGACTGCGGCTTCAAATATTGAGATTTACATACAGTTCTTCGGAAATGCCTTCGCGCAGACTACAACTACGTATATAAGTCAGAACTACGGTGCGCGCAACTTCGACAGATGCAAAAAGGTGATGAAAACGGCACTGATTTCCTGCGTTCTCATTTCGGTTACTTTAAGTGCGCTTGTAATGCTTTTCTCGAATTCCC
>JAZSKM010000162.1:0-2665 GCA_045534835.1 Eubacteriales bacterium
TGGCGTGTCCCGGCGGCTGTGCAGGCGGCGGAGGCCAGCCTATTACAGACGGCGCAGAGCTTGCAGCCATTCGCGGAGAAAAACTGTACGACCTTGACAGTGCAAATAAAATACGCTTCTCTCACGAAAACCCTGAGATAAAGGCACTTTATGACGATTTTCTCGGAAAGCCACTTTCGCATAAGGCACACGAACTTCTTCATACAGATCAGTCAAAATGGACTCTTTAACTTTTGTAACTTGAGGTGTAAAAATGACTAAGCTTCGTATAATGAGTAATAACATATATTCTGCTGCGAGGATTTAGCAAAGATGCAGTTCATCGCTTTGAGAGATATTCTCCCGAGTATTATATGCCTTTATCTGACCATTTTCCAGCGTTTATAGATGTTGAGATTTAGTCAGGAGACCGCAAAATGAACCAATTTTTAATAACCGATTTTGGCGCTGTGGCAAACGGCGAGCTTCAGACAGATAAGGTTCAGGCCGCTATTGATAAATGCTTTCTTTCCGGCGGAGGAGAGGTTACGGTACCAGCTGGCGAATTTGTCGTTGCGGGTATACGTATCCGCAGTGGCGTAACGCTTCATCTGCTTGAAAATGCAGTGCTTAAGGGCACGCGCAACCCCGAGGATTATCTTGCTTATCTTAACGATACTGTCGAACCCGTACCCGACAAATATAAGAGTGATGATGTGTGGATAAAGCCAAGTCTCAGAAAAAGCTATGATTTTCACACTCAGCCGGCAGCACGCTGGAATAACGGTCTTATCAAGGCAATTGATGCACACGATATTGCAATCATCGGCGAAAAAGGCGCTGTTATTGACGGCTTCGACTGCTTTGACGAGATTGGCGAGGAGCATTATCGCGGACCTCACGCTATATCTTTCCAGCATTGCAAGAATGTTACACTGAAAGGCTATACAGTCAAGGATAGCGCAAACTGGGCGCACAATATTCATTATTCCAAGAATATAAGTATCGAAAACGTTACTATCCTTGCAGGCCACGACGGCGCTCATTTTAACAGCTGTGACGATATCAGGATTTCAAATTGCGAGTTCTATACCGGTGACGACTGCGTAGCAGGCTTTGACAACTACAATGTCAGCGTTGATAATTGTATCCTCAATTCTGCTTGCAGTGCATTCCGCTTCGGCGGACGTGATGTTACTATCACAAATTGCAAAGCATACGGACCGTGCAAGTATATTTTCCGCGGCGGTATGTCTAAGGAAGAGAAGAGAGCAAGTGCGCCGAGTGTACTCGGAACTTCGCGCAACAATATGCTCAGTTTCTTTACTTACTATGCGGATAAGTCGCTCAAAATAAGAAAGCTCCCCGGCAACATTCTTATAAAGGACTGCGTATGCGAAAATGCCGACAGACTCTTGCATTACAATCTTTCGGGTAACGAAACATGGCAGTGCTCAAGCCCTCTTGAAAGCATTACATTTGAGAACTTTACCGCAACCGGAATAGGTATGTCGCTAAGTCTCTATTCCACTGTGGATATGCCTATTGAGCTGACCATCAGAAATTCGAAGATTTCTTTTCGGGAAAAGACACCTGAGTTTGTAAGGGCGCATTCCTATAAACGCATTACTCTTGAAAATGTCGAAATAGAAAACCTTGACAGTGTCCTTGTTCGCAGCTTTGGCAATGATGGAGAGCTTGTAACCGACAAGCTTAAAACCGACGTAAAGGCAGAGAATTACGTAGTGGCTACTACAGAAGAGTTTGTTTGCAAGTCAATTTAACCGAAAGAAAACTACAGGATTGATATATTTTTGTCATTGTTGTTGACTTGCTTGGTTTTGTGTATTATAATGTTTCCGTATCTTAAAAAATAGAAAGAAGGACTAAAAATGGCTGTTATTACTATTGTTGGTTCCGGCATGATGGGTTCTGCTCTCGCATTTCCCGCAAGAGAAAACGGTAACGAGGTTCGCCTTGTAGGCACTCACCTTGACCGCGAGATTATTGACAATTGTCGCAAGACCAATCGTCATCTCAAGTTTACTAAGGATTTCCCCGATGGCATTAAGTATTACCAGATCGAAGAACTCAGCGAAGCTATTGACGGCGCAGATATGATTATCGGCGGTGTATCCAGCTTTGGTGTTGACTGGTTTGCAGAGAAGGTTCTTCCTGTAATTCCCGAACATATTCCTGTGTTGTCTGTTACCAAGGGACTCATTGATATGCCTGATGGTAAGCTTATTACATATCCCGAGTATTGGGAGGGCAAGCTTGCTGAGATGGGCAAGAAGCTTTCTATTAACGCTATCGGCGGTCCCTGCACAAGCTATGAGCTTGTAGCACACGACCAGACAGAGGTTGCTTTCTGCGGCAGAGATATTGAAACTCTTCGCAAACTTAAGTCGTATATGGCAACCGATTACTACCACGTCAGCGTTTCTACTGATGTTGTAGGTATCGAGAGCGCAGTTGCTCTTAAGAACGGCTATGCACTCGGCATCGCCCTCACTATCGGTCTTAACCAGAAGGAGTTTGGTATTGACAGCGAGCTCCACTTTAACTCTCAGGCGGCAGTTTTCGGTCACAGCGTTAAGGAGATGGCACGCCTTCTTGAGTTTCAGGGCGCAGGTACGCTTGACAACCTTTGCGTAGGTGCAGGTGACCTTTACGTTACCGTTTA
>JAZSKM010000021.1:0-8027 GCA_045534835.1 Eubacteriales bacterium
GTTGCTCTTGCTTTTCTTATTATCTTCGGCACCTACTTTGTGCAGAAGCTGGGAAACAAGATAAATACCGAGATTTCGGCTGAGGATGCTCAGACAATCGTTGATGAGATGGTTGCGGGGCTTCCCGGCAACGTTTCGACGGGTGCCAAATACATAGCTGAAAATACCGTGGTTAAAGTAAACGACTTAAGCTACGGTACAGAGAAGGATATCATACTCAACTGTACATATGAAACTGTTGACGCATCGGTTATAGCCGATAACCTTGATAGGTATCTTGAAAGTGTATATGCATTTTACCTTGACAATACAAATAAGGGTGTAAAGACGAACGCTACAAAGATTAAACTCTTCATTGCGGATATGATAGAAGAGGATATAGCGGCAACGGCACCCATAAGCGGAGAAGTTGAAATCTACCTTTACGAAACCGAGCCCGGTGTGTTTACCCCTTACCTCAGTGATGAAATCGTTGACACAATCCTCGGCGGTATTCTCGGTGCAAAAAAGGCTATTGCCGGTGCAAATGCTGTTGAATATAACGGAGAGACCGTAGATATATCCAATCTCAATACTCTCCGTACCGGTATAAACGATTATATAGCACTTAAAAACTACAGCAGCGAAAAGCCTGATACCAGTGTTCCGATTGAAAAGGTGTGGAATACGCTCAAGTATGATTTTCACCGTAACTTTGTTGTTAATCAGCAGTATAACTATCTTACGAGAGGTCTTTTGACAACGCTTGAGATAACCGCACTTGCAGTGCTTCTTGGTATACTCATCGGCTTTGTTGTGGCAGTCATAAGATGCGTAAATCAGAGAACCGGCAAGCTTGGCATTCTCTCGAGAATTTGCAAGGTTTACCTTTCTGTAATGCGAGGCACACCCGTTATGGTGCAGCTTCTCATAATGTACTTTGTCGTACTTTTGCCGCTTGGGGTTGATAAATTTCCTGCCGCGTTAATCTGCTTCGATATTAACTCGGGTGCGTACGTTTCCGAGATAGTCCGCGGCGGTATTATGTCCATTGATGAGGGGCAGACCGAGGCGGGACGCAGCCTTGGCTTCAGCTATATCAAGACTATGTGGTATATCATCATTCCTCAGGCATTCAAGGCAGTGCTCCCCTCACTTGCAAATGAGTTTATTACACTTCTCAAGGAGTCGTCGGTTGCATTCTATATCGGTGTTGCCGACCTTACACTCGGCGGCATCAAGATACGTTCTATTACCTACAGTAACTATATGCCGCTTATAGCAGTGGCTGTGATTTATCTTGTGGTGGTGCTCGGTCTTTCCGAGTGCGTAGGCATCCTTGAAAGGAGGCTGGCTAAGAGTGATAAGCGTTAAAGGACTTTATAAAAACTTTGGCGAGAATGACGAAATAAAGGTGCTTAAGGGAATTGACAATCACATTTCAAGGGGAGAAAAGGTTGTTGTAATAGGTCCTTCTGGCAGCGGCAAGTCTACGTTCCTTCGTTGCCTTAACCGCCTTGAGGAGCCGTCGGATGGTGAAATTTACTTTGACGGAACTCTTATCACGGATAAAAAGTGCGACATAAACAAGCTCCGTATGAAGATGGGTATGGTTTTTCAGCACTTCAATCTCTTTCCGCATCTGTCCATTCTTGAAAATATAACTCTTGCACCGATAAAGCTGCTTAAGCAGTCAAAGGCAGAGGCTGAGGAAAAGGCAAGGGCACTGCTTAAGCGTGTAGGGCTTCCCGAAAAGGCGGATGCATATCCCGCACAGCTTTCGGGCGGACAAAAGCAGAGAATTGCTATTGCACGTGCACTTGCAATGAACCCTCAGGTGATGCTTTTTGACGAGCCTACAAGTGCTCTTGACCCTGAGATGGTAGGCGAGGTGCTTGACCTTATGAAGGCACTTGCCGAGGACGGTATGACTATGGTTGTAGTCACTCACGAAATGGGTTTTGCAAAAGAGGTGGCTGACCGCATCATATTTATGGACGAGGGCAAAATTCTTGAGGAAGGCACCCCTGAGGAGTTTTTCTCAAATCCCAAAAATCCGAGACTTAAAGACTTTTTATCAAAGGTATTATAATCAGAACACTCAGGCCTTTTCGGCTTGAGTGTTTTTAATTATCGTTATGCTCGTGAAAATTTTGTTCAAATAATTTGTATGAACTTATGCCAAAGTGCTTGCTGATATTGCAAAGAATACCTGCACCGAGTCTTGGCGGCATTTCACCGTCTTCAATTTTATTCAAGGTTTTTAACCCGATTCCAAGTATTTTTGCCATTTGCTTTTTAGAGATATTATTGTTTCTTCTAAGCCATTTTATATTGTCCAAAACGTTATCAAGCTCATTTTTATTGGTGCTATACATATTTTTCCTCTTTACAACTTTTAGGTGTACAAGAATATTTTACTCGTTTTAGATGTAAAAGTCAATACAATTTTTAGATGTATTGTAAAATATATTCACCACCAGAAGGGGAGAAAATAAATGTATAGATACAGAATCAGAGATTTGCGTGAGGATAATGATTTAACACAAGCTGAGGTTGCTAAGGTTATAAATACCTCTCAGCAACAGTATAGCAAAATTGAGAACGGAAAATCCGATATAAGCGGGGAGAAGCTTATAATTCTGGCAAAATTTTATAAAGTTTCTGTTGATTATATACTTGGTATCGAATAATTAAAATAGCCGCCAAGCATTTTAGCTTGGGGGCACTTTTGCTTATTCTTTAGTTCTTGTAGATTGTATTTGATTTTGACGATTTCTTTTTTCATTTCATTTATTGCGGCTCTGCCTATAGGGGCGGATATTGCAAACGAGATTACGTCCGCAACAGGCTGCGAAAGCTGTATTCCGAGCAGTCCCGAGGAGCCAAGCGCAGTCGTAATAAGCGGTAAAAGCAGGACTGCGGGGATAAACGCAATTCCGTTTCTGAGCATTGCAACGAGGGTTGCGCTTTTCGTCTTTCCTATGTTTTGCAACATCATATTGCTCATCGTTACCCACGCCATAAGCGGAAATACCGCGAGCTGTGCGCGTAGCGCAAACGCTGCAATTTTTGCAGACTCCGCACTGCTGCCTGCAACCGCATCTGTGATAGGCCCTGCAAAAACAATACCGAGTGCCGCAATTACTAAAAGCACTACGAAGGCGACTTTTATGCAGAAATAGTATGCTCTGCTTACGCGGTCATACTTTTTTGCGCCGTAGTTAAAGCCACATACAGGCTGAAAGCCCTGACCGAAGCCTATTATCGCCGAGTAGAGGAACATCATAATACGTGAAGTACCCGTCATTGCCGCCTGCGCCGCATCTATCATTACGGGAGCAACAAATATACCTATCGAGTGATTGAGGCAGGTGGTGGCAATACTGCCGAGTCCCTGCCTTGCAAGGGAGGGAAGTCCGCCCTGAACTATGCCACCGATATAGTATTTATTCGGAGTAAAATTGCGGATACGTATTTTCACATTGTCGCTTTTATAAAGTCCGAGTGCGAGCAGAGAAAAGCTGACAAGCTGGCTTATCGCAGTAGCAAGCGCTGCACCGCCGACACCCATTCCAAAGCCGAATGGCATTGTTATAGCACCGCCGAAAATGGCATCGCCTTTTTCAAAAATAAGAATGGGGTCAAGGACGATATTGAACACAGCGCCCGAGGTAAGACCTACCATCGCAAAAAGTGCGTTACCTTGCATACGCAGCTGATTATTCATTACTATAGCACCCATCATAAACGGGGTGGCAAGCAGGATGTATGACATATAGATGATGCTTTCGCGTGCAGTGTCCGCAGTTTTTGCGCCGAGCAGAGTCACAAGTCCGTTTCTGAAAATAAGCCCTGATACACTTATGAAAATTCCGATAAGAAACGCAAGTCCAAAGCCTGTTGCCGCCATAATCTCGGCATCCTTATAGTCCTTTCTGCCAAAGGCGCGCGAAATAAAGTTTCCCGAGCCGTGACCGCAGAAAAAACCGCAGGCCTGTATTATAGACATAAGCGGCATAACTATTCCGACCGCCGCAACCATACTGTCGTTTTCAAGCTGACGTACAAAAAGGGTGTCAACAAGATTGTAAAATGACGTGACAAGCATACTTATTATCGTAGGGATAGCAAGCCTTGTAATCAGCCGTTCTATCGGCTCGGTAGTCATTTTTATGAATTTTGCATCTGCTGCAGAATTATTATTCACACTATCATCTCCTCCCTATATTCTATCATTTGTATTTTACTATGTCAAATAAAAAAGTATTGTACATTTGCTTTATGCGTGGTATAATGTTGTAAAATTTATTCCGAGGTTGCAATATGAAAAACGCAGGATATAAAATGATAAAAGAGCTTGTCTGCCGGTACGGTGCTCTTGCGGTATATAAAAACAGCTAAAGGGGAAATAGAAATGAAAAATCCACATCTTGTAAAGCTTGTATATTCGGCGGTCTGCCTCGCGCTTGCGCTTGTCCTGCCGTTTGTTACAGGACAGATACCGCAGATTGGGGATATGCTCTGTCCTATGCATCTGCCCGTGCTTCTTTGCGGCTTTCTTTGCGGTTGGCAGTACGGTCTTTTGGTAGGCGCCGTAGCGCCTATACTTCGCTCTTCGATATTCGGTATGCCGCATATGTTTCCGACTGCTGCTGCAATGTGCTTTGAACTTGCGGCATACGGTGCTCTTGCAGGCATACTTTACCGCCTCTTACCCAAGAAGACTGGCTACATATATGTTTCTCTGCTTGCGGCGCAGCTTGGCGGACGTATAATCTGGGGGCCTGTCCGCTACTTTTTCACCGGTCTTGCCGGCAAGGAGTTTCCGCTGTCAGCCTTTATTGCAGGTGCGTTTACCAATGCCGCTGCAGGAATTATTGTTCAGATAATTATTGTTCCGCTTATAGTTCTTGCGATGCAAAAGTCAAGGCTCATACCGAATAATTAAATAAAAAAGTGCCGATTGGCAAAAAGCACCAAGTTTCATTATCGAAACTTGGTGCTTTTTGCAGAATAAATTATAGTTTATGGGAGTAATTACATCTCCCCGCAAGATCCTTCGACTACGCTCAGGATGACAAGCGGGGACCTCTGCAAAGCGAACCCCCGACCTGTCATTCCGAGTTTATCGAGGAATCTCGGTCGGCGATGTTAGTATCATAAACTCTAATTTATTTCAATAATATTGATTTTTTGGCGCATATCGAGAGAGAGCATTTTGTTTTTTATTTTCCCTTGTGGCAACTTTCGCTTAAGGGGCAACCGCCGCAACCGCAGCTGCAGGAGGTTTTGCCGTTTCTTTTGTCGCGAATCATCTTTTTCACAATAAGCGCAAGGATAACGGCTACTACGGCGGCAACTATGATAGTTGCCGCATTCTGTATAATCCATTCAAACATTGTTTTTATTCCTTATTTTTTAGCATTCGGATTTTTGCGAAGGAGAAGATAAAGCATAGCGGCAAGAACCACGAATGACACTACAGTCCAGATGGTGAATACACCGCTGAACAACAGTCCGAAGTTGTAAACCATAAGAGAAATTGCATATGCAAATACGCACATATAACCTATAGCAAAGGCGGTCCACTTGCCGTTATTCATTTCGCGCTTGATAGCACCCATTGCCGCAAAGCAGGGAGCACAGAGCAGGTTGAAGATAAGGAAGGAGAGACCTGCAAGAGGAGTGGTGAGGAAGTCGGATGCGACTACAGCATACATCTGCGCCTCGGTAAGCTCGGCAGCACCGCTTGCCATTGCGGCGAGTGTGCCGAATACGCCGACAACCTCTTCCTTAGCAACCAGACCGAGAATAGTAGCAACGGCAGCCTGCCAGGTGCCAAAACCGAGAGGACGGAAGAGAACTGCAATCCATTCGCCAATAACATTGAGGATAGACTTTGTATCTCCGTCACCGATATAGTGGAAGCCGCCCTCGAAGGAAAGGCTGTTAAGTACCCAGATGATAATGCTTGCAGCTACGATAACCGTGCCTGCGCGCTTGATGAAGGACCAGCCGCGGTCCCAGGTGGTGCGGAGCACGTTTGAGGGAACGGGCATATGGTATGAAGGAAGCTCCATTACGAAAGGAGCGGCATCGCCTGCAAACGCCTTGGTTTTCTTTAAGATAAGCCCTGATACGACAACTGAGGCAATACCCATAAAGTATGCAGCGGTTGCGATAAGTGCGCTTCCGCCGAAGAGTGCGCCTGCAATCATACCAACGATAGGAGTCTTAGCGCCGCAAACGATAAAGCCTGTTGTCATAATGGTCATCTTGCGGTCACGGTCCTGCTCGATAGTACGGCTTGCCATAATACCGGGGACACCGCAGCCTGTTGCGACAAGCATCGGGATAAAGGACTTGCCCGAAAGACCGAACTTGCGGAAAAGACGGTCAAGGATAAATGCAATACGTGACATATATCCGCAGTCTTCAAGGATAGAGAGTAAGAAGAAGAGGATAAGCATCTGGGGAACGAAGCCGAGCACCGCGCCGACACCGCTGACAATACCGTCTGCGATAAGGCTTACGAGCCAAGCGGCACATCCGATGCCCTCGAGGAAGGAGGCGACACCGGGAACTATCCATTCGCCGAACAGCGTGTCATTCATAAACCCTACTGTCCAGTCGCCTATAGAGCCGATAGAGAGATAGTATACAAGCCACATTACTACCGCGAAAATCGGGAGTGCGAGGATACGGTTGGTAACGATAAGGTCGATTTTGTCGGAAACGGTGAGCTTGTTCTTGTTTTTTCTTGTATATGACTTTTTAACGAGTGCGGTTATGTAGTTGTAGCGCTCGTTTGTGATAATGCTTTCCGCATCATCGTCAAGCTGTGCTTCAACTGCTTTTATATCCTCTTCGATATGTGCAAGCTTTTCACCGGTAAGACTGAGCTTTTCAAGCACCTTTTCGTCGCGCTCGAAAATCTTTATGGAGTACCAGCGCTGCTGCTCTGCAGGCATATCGTGTACTGCAGCTTCTTCGATGTGTGCAAGCGCGTGCTCGACAGTACCGGCGAAGTTGTGAGTAGGCACCTTCTTACCGCTCTTTGCCGCCTCGATTGCAGCTTCTGCCGCCTCTTCGATACCCGTAAGCTTGAGTGCGGAAATTTCAACCAGCTTGCAGCCGAGCTGTCTTGAAAGCTCTGCCGTGTCTATTTTATCTCCGCTTTTGTTAACGATGTCCATCATATTGATGGCGCCTACTACGGGAATACCAAGCTCGATAAGCTGAGTAGTGAGATAAAGGTTTCTTTCAAGATTTGTGCCGTCGATGATGTTAAGGATAGCATCGGGGCGCTCATCTACGAGATAGTTACGTGCTACCACCTCTTCTAGTGTGTAGGGGGAGAGGGAATAGATACCGGGCAGGTCGGTGAGTATAACACCCTCCTGCTTTTTCATCTTTCCTTCCTTCTTTTCCACGGTAACGCCGGGCCAGTTTCCTACATATTGGTTAGAGCCGGTCAGCGCATTGAACAGAGTAGTTTTACCGCAGTTCGGGTTGCCCGCAAGGGCAATTCTGATACTCATAATCTTTCTCCTTATTCAATCTCTATCATCTCCGCATCCGCTTTGCGGATAGAGAGCTCATAGCCGCGGAGGTTGATTTCCATAGGGTCGCCGAGCGGTGCAACCTTGCGTACATAGATTTCCACGCCCTTGGTGACACCCATATCCATAATGCGGCGGCGGAGTGCGCCTTCGCCGTGCAGCTTAACGACGGTAACGGTATCGCCTATCTTAGCTGATTTTAATGTCTTCATCGCCTGCTCCTAAACTTTCAAATGTTCGGTTAGCCTCGGCTAACCCTGTTTAGAATATATGTTTTTTCGGGAAAAGTCAACACATTTTATGGAAAAAATATCCTTACAAACTCAATTTCAGCGTATTGCACACCGGTTAGCCTCGGCTAATTGTGCAAATTGTGCAAACTGTGACGTATGTCGCCAAAATATAAATATTGACAGAACTGATAATTTAATGTACAATTAAATCAGCCCCCTGACACAAAGATTTTCTGCGTGAAAGGCGACG
>JAZSKM010000057.1:0-40727 GCA_045534835.1 Eubacteriales bacterium
TTTTGTCTTCCTAAGACCGCTTGGCCTCCGACTTTGAGGTGCTTAAATACATACTTGAAAACGAGATAGAATTTTAAAGGAGGCGTTTTTATGAAGCTGCACGTTCATTTTTTACGAAGCTCAAACGGAAAGCGTGATCTGTCCTGCTATGTATATGCTCCCGACACTGCACCGCGCGGAATTTTACAGATTTCTCACGGTATGTGCGATTATATTGAAAATTATGCAAAGCTTGCCGAGTATTTCTGCGAGCGCGGCTTTGTAGTCTGCGGCAACGACCATCTCGGTCACGGCAATACCGCAGAGGATGCGCGCGACTTTGGCTATTTCGGTAGCGGCGGTTACCACACTCTTGTTAAGGACCTTCGCAAGATGAATAAGTTTATCCGTGCATCATACCCTTCGCTTCCGCTTGTTATGCTCGGTCACAGCATGGGCTCGTTTTTAGCCCGTCTTTACGCGGTTGAATATCCGGAAACCGTGGACGGCTTTATATTTGAGGGAACTATGGGATTTGGCAGTCCGACAAAGGCGGGACAACTTCTGGCAACTACTATTGCCAAGTCACGCGGTCCGCATTTTCGCAGCAAGTTCCTTTATGATATGGCGTTCCGCCCTTACAACGCAAAATTCAGCGGCGAGGGCGAGTTTGCGTGGCTTTCGCGCGACCTTAATGTAGGCGAGCGCTTTGCCAAGGACCATCAGCGCAATTTTATATTCACTGCAGACGGATATGCGGCGCTTTTCGGAGCGATTACCGTTATTTCAAAGCCGCAGTGGGCGCAGGGGTATCCAAAGTCAAAGCCGACTCTGCTTGTAGCAGGAGAAATGGACCCTGTCGGCGCATACGGAAAAGGCCCCTGCGAGGTTTACGAGCGACTTAATGAGAGCGGCTGTGACAATGTTTCGCTAAAACTCTACGAGGGCGCGCGCCACGAGTTGCATACCGAAATAAATAAGGAGCAGTTTTTCGCTGACCTTGTTTCCTGGATAGAAAGTAATAAGCTGTGCAAAGAATAAAACGTTCTGTTGCTGTTGTGGGCAGTACCGCAAGCGGTAAGAGCGCGCTTGCGCTTGAGGCGGCAAAGGCGTTTTGCGGAGAGATAATCTCTGTTGACTCGATGCAGATATACCGAGGTATGGATATAGGCACAGCAAAGCCGACTAAAGAAGAGCTCGCGGAAGTGCGGCATCATATGATTGACATATGCTCGCCGCACGAACAGATGTCCTCGGCGGATTTTGCGGCTATGGCACTTGAGGCCGCGGCGGATGTCGAGTCGCGCTCGAGGCTGCCGATTTTCTGCGGCGGTACGGGGCTGTATCTTGATGCGATTATGCGCGGAGATGCTCCTGCAGAAACTGCGGCTGATGAGAATATCCGTGCCGAGCTTATGGAGTTTGCAAGGGTAAGCGGCGCACACGCGCTTCACGAAAGACTGAGAGAGGTTGACCCTCTGAGCGCGGAGCAGATACACGAAAATAATATAAAGCGCGTTGCAAGAGCGCTTGAGGTTTATCTTGTGAGCGGCAGGACAAAGTCGCAGTGGGACAGAGAGAGCCGCGAGAGTGAAAAGGCGGTTGAGCCGTTTTGCGTAGGGCTCTTCTATCATAACCGCGAAACTCTGTACCGCCGTATTGACAGCCGCGTTGATGAGATGCTTGAAAACGGACTTGTAGAGGAAACAAGACGGCTTCTCAGAGAGGGCGTTTTTGAGTGCAATATGACGGCTGCGGCGGCTATCGGCTACAAGGAGCTGCTCCCGTACATTCGCGGCGATATGCCGCTTGAAACTGCTGTCGAGGAGCTTAAACGCGCGACGCGGCGGTATGCAAAAAGGCAGATTACCTGGTTTTCGGCAAAGGACTATGTAAATCGGCTGTGGTGCGATACCGAGGAGGGCGAGGTATTACCCTTTGATGTGATTTTTGAAGAATTTTGCCGTATGATGAAGGAAAACGGTTTTTAAAGGAAGTGAGAGTATGGACGAAAAGAAAAAAAAGCAGGACCCTGTGGCGAGGGTGCTTTTGTCGCTTATGCGCGGAGTGCTCGTCCTTGCTCTCTTTTTTTATTTGCTTTATCACCTTACAAGCGGCTTTTCGGTTGAGATGAAAACGCAGGTGGTAAAGCCTGTAAGTGAAGATATAGCCGTTGCCTCGGCAGGTGCTATACTCAGGGACGAGGCTGTGATAACGTCTGATACCACGGGCGTTGTGAGCTATCTTTACAGTGACGGCGAAAAGGTCAAGGTTGGCGCAAGAGTTGCCACCGTTTACTCGGGAACCTCAGATACAAGTACGGTTGCGCGCATTGCGGAAATAGACCGCGCGATAGAGCTTTTGTCGCTTGCCGAGGTTGACGAGAGAACGAATATTTCAGACGGTGCCGCCGCCGCGCGCGAGATATCCGCACTGCTTATGAGCGCATCCGAGCAGATAGGAAAGGGTAAATACGGCGAGATCTCCGAGATTGCCGACAATCTGCTCACCACCGCACTTCGTCGCGACACGATTTTGTCCGACGGCGAGGGGGCGGGTGCTACACTGCGTGCGCTTAACGAGGAGCGCGAGAGCCTCGTATCCTCGCTCACTGGCGTTACATCGTCTGTGAAAGCACCGTTTGCAGGCTACTTTTATTCGTATGCAGACGGCGGAGAGGGTATTTTCGATTTTGAAAATGCAAAGAGCCTTACCGCATCCGAATATCGGGTAAAGCTTGGGCTGATGGACGAAAGCGGTGGAAATGCGGTAGGCAAGATAGTCCGCTCGCCTAAGTGGTATCTTTTGCTTCCCGTAGGTACGGAAGAAGCAAGGCTTTTTAAGGCGGGGGGGAGTTATGAAGTATCCTTTGAAGCGGACGGAATAAAGCTGACTATGCTGCTTGAGGCGAAAAATGACGGTGAAAATGAAAGCCTGCTTGTTTTTTCATCAAGCCTTATGCGGGGCGGATTTTCGTTTGACCGTATGCAGAATGTGTCTGTTACAGCATCTACGGTAAGCGGATACAAGTTGCCCTCTTCCGCACTGCGTGTGGTAGACGGATATGTCGGCGTATACATCCGCAGCGGAAACAACATAAAATTTCGCGTGGTAGAACAGCTTTATGAGAGCGGCGCATACGTTTTCGTGAGCACCGAAACCGAGGGCGTAACCCTATACCAAAACGACAGTGACGAAACTAATGACTTGTATTGTAAAGGACTTTCGCTGTATGATGCGGTGATAGTCAGCGGAGCAAAGGATCTGTCACCTGACAGAATAGTGAACTGATATGAACGAATTTGAATATATTGACCGAAATCTTGAAACAATAAGAAACGCGGCAAAGGCTGCCGCCGCTTTATCTCCCTACTCTCAGGAGTATGAGATACTGCTTGCCACAAAGTATGCAAGCGCAGAGGAAATAAACTACGCTCATTCAAGGGGCATAAACAAAATCGGCGAAAACCGCGTGCAGAGCCTGCTTGAAAAGTATGATAAGCTTGACCGTGATGGGCTTGACATACATTTTATCGGCACGCTGCAGAAAAACAAGGTGAAATATATAATAGACAAGGTATCTGTTATTGAGTCGCTTGACTCCGTCGAGCTTGCAAAGGAAATCGAAAAGCAGGCGGCAAAACGGAATATAGTTATGGACTGCCTTGTCGAGGTGAATATCGGCGGTGAGGAATCAAAGAGCGGCGTGGCAAAGGAAAGTGTGCTTGATTTTTGCGATGCGCTTGATGCTTTCCCGCATATAAGGCTGTGCGGTCTTATGACAATGGCACCGAAATGTGAGGAAATCGACGATTATCGTAAATATTTTAGAGAAAGTTACAATATTTTTATTGACATTTGCGAAAAAAAACTTCATAATGTAAATAGGCGTATTCTATCTATGGGAATGAGCGACAGCTTTACTGCGGCACTCAGCGAGGGTGCAACCCTTATCCGCGTGGGCAGAGCCGCCTTCAAGAAGTAAAAAAAATATATATAAATGGTTTTTGGAGGAACGAAAATGGGATTTTTCGGAGATATCAAGGATAAGTTTACCAAGGATACATATGAGGAAAACGGCTATATGTATGATGATGCTGACGAAAGTGCTCCTTACTATGATGAGGTAGAGCCTGATATGGATATGCAGGACGGTGCTGCTACTATCGGCGGCAGCGGCTACGATATTATGGGCGGCGGCAGTGCTATCGAGCTTAAGGTTGTTAAGCCTCAGAATTTTGAGGACTCTGCACAGGTTGCAGACCACCTTCTCTCCAAGCGTACTGTAGTTCTCAATCTTGAGGACACAAATAAAGAGGCAGCAAGAAGAATTCTTGACTTCCTCACAGGTGTTGCTTATTCTATCGGCGGCAACATTAAGAAGGTTGCTAACAGCGCATATGTTGTTACTCCCTCTAACGTTGACGTAAGCGAAGGTCAGATAAAGCAGAAGGCTGCTGCTCCCGCTGCAGAGGAAGCTGCTGAATAAACAAATAAATGCAACCGCACCGCTTTTGCGGTGCGGTTTTTCATAGGTGAGTATGAGTTATAGGGACAGTGATGAGTTTAAACTTCTCTGCAGAAAGGCTGAGGATATTTTCGCGCGGGCTTCGGGCGACATTGCATCGAGCGTGTTTTTAAACCCGAGTGAGCAGTATTTTCTTGAAAAGTATTTAAAAGAGCGAGGGCTTCTTTCGCGCGCACTGTTCTTCGGCGGTGCCGTGGGCGCAACTCGCAAAAAGCTGTTTGCTTTTCCCGAGTATATCGTTTCGCTTGCCGAGGGGGGCGACCTTTACACTGCGGCAAAAAGCTTTCTCGGTGAGGATGCCTTCGGCGATATATGCACGCTTAAGATTTCGGGCGGCGGTTTTCGCGATTTTTCGCACCGCGATTACCTTGGAGGCATTCTTTCGCTCGGACTTGACAGAAGTGCTGTTGGCGACATTGCTCCCATAGACGAGTATTCGGCGTATATTTTTGTCAGCCGCAAGGTTGCCTCCTTTCTTACCGACAGCGATTTTTCAGAGGTCGGAGGAATACGCATAGCAAAGGACCGCGTTAAGATAACGCGCGCCGTTTTGCCTGACGGCTATAAAATCGAGCAGAAGTTTAAGCCGATAAGCGACACTGTCGCTTCCGAGCGGCTGGACTGCGTTGTTGCGGCGCTCTGTAACCTCTCGCGCGAAAGTGCAAAGGAGAAAATTTTAGCAGGCGAGGTGGAGCATAACTATGAAACTGCGTCTGAAATCAGCGCATCGGTCCTTGCGCTCGACCATATAAGTGTACGCGGAGTTGGAAAGTTCCTTATCGACTCTGTGGCGGACACTACTAAAAAAGGGCGGCTCCGCCTTTTGGCAAAGAAATTTATGTAAAGGAGTTTTCTTATGTCGTTATCTCAGAAAATCAAAGACGTCAAATTTTCAAAAAGTGTTGCAGGCTACGCATCAAAAGAGGTTGACGGCTTTTTAGGCGATATACTTTCTTCCGTTTGCGAGGCAGAGCAGCAGCTATCCTCGCTCCGTGCAAAGCTTGATGCCTACGAAAGCCGCGCGGACGAGATAACAAAAAAGGAAAACGAAGCACAAAAACTGCTTCTTGCGGCAAAGGAAGAGTCTGCCTCTATAGTCAGCCGTGCAAAAAACGATGCCAACGACATAATTTCGGCTGCCGAAGATGAAGCAAAAGCATTTTTAAACGAGGCGGAGAAAAATGCAAAGACCATTCTGGCTATTGCGGATAAAAAGGGCAATGCTATAATCAAAGAGGCAAGCGCAAAGGCTGAGAGTATAAATGAAAAGACAGCGGCGCTTACTAAGGAATGCGAAGCGTTTGAAAACGCTTTCCGCGCGGCGGTTGCCGAAACCGTGAAAAGACTTGCTGCGATACGCGAGACTGCGCCTGCGGCCGTAGGCATCGAAAAAGAGGAAAACGCAAGGGCGGAAGAAAAGCCGGTAAAAGAGCAGACTGACGGGGGCGATACCCGTGACTATGTTTTTGTCGGCGGCAAGAGGATAGACAGTACAGAGAAGCCGAAAGAAAAGACGAAAAGAAAAGTGTATGACACACTTGCCGTTACATACGAGGGCGAGGACGGTTTTTCAGACATACAGAAAATAAAGAAGGAGTCGGGACAAAAAGGGATTAAGAATCCAACCGATTTTTGAAATAAGGATATAATATGACTGTATATATTTGGATAATACTTCTGGTGTGCGTGCTTGACCAGCTTACAAAGCTTTATGCTATGGATATTATTGCGGCGGCAAACGGCATTGCGGCAGAAGCACTCACCGAAGGTTGCACTCTGCCAGTGTTTAAAGGCGTGCTTCACCTGACATATCTTGAAAATCCGGGGATGTCGTTTGGCTGGATGAGTGAGCATAGGTGGGTGTTTATGATTCTTTCTTTCGTTGGCATCGCGGCACTTTTTGCTTACCTTATATATTTGAAAGGACAGGACAGACTGCTTTCCTTTTCCCTCTCTCTTATGATAGGCGGCGGAATAGGAAATATGTTTGACCGGGTTAATCTCGGATACGTGGTTGACTTTGTTGACTTTTGCTATTTTGACTTCTGGAAATGGATATTCAACCTTGCGGATGCCTGCATCTGTATCGGCGCCGCTATTATGTTGATTTCGGTGTTCGTTTCATATAAGAAGGAGAAGAAAAATGCGTGATTTTGTAGCCGTTTTACCCGAGGAAGAGGGAAAGCGCGCCGACGTTTTTTTAGCAGAGCATTTTTCACTTACGCGCACTGCTGCCGCAAGACTGCTTGACGAGGGCGCGGCGCTTGTAAACGGCGCAGCCGCCGCTAAAAACCGCAAGCTGAAAAGCGGCGATGAGGTTTCGCTCGATATGCCGCCCGTTAAAGAAACGGAAACACTGCCCGAGAATATTCCGCTATCTATCGTCTACGAGGACGGGGATATCGCGGTTATAGATAAGCCAAAGGGTATGGTCGTTCATCCTGCCGCAGGCAACGAGGAGGGAACTCTTGTCAATGCGCTTCTCTACCATATGGGGGACAGACTTTCCGGTATCGGCGGCGAGCGCCGTCCCGGTATTGTGCACCGTATAGATAAGGATACAAGCGGGCTGCTTGTAATAGCGAAAAACGATTTCGCACATAACATTCTCTCAGAGGGACTTAAAACTCATTCTATCGACCGTGAATATATGGCGGTTGCTATCGGAAATTTCAAGGACGAGGGCGGTACTGTCAACAAGCCTATTGACCGAAGTCCGCGCGATCGCAAAAAGATGGCGGTGGTCGCAGGCGGCAGAGAGGCTGTAACCCATTATACGGTCGCAGAGCGCTTTGGCGGATACACTCTGCTTAAAATAAAGCTCGAAACGGGCAGAACGCATCAGATAAGGGTGCATATGTCGTCTATCGGTCATCCGCTGCTCGGCGATGAGGTATACGGAGGAAGGTCGAATTTGAAAATTCATCTTGAGGGGCAAACGCTTCACGCGTATCGGCTGACTCTTACTCATCCGCGAAGCGGCGAAAAAATGACCTTTGAAAGCCCGCTTCCCGAATACTTTGAAAAGATTTTAGAGAAACTGAGAGGGACGAGGGGTGTTCTTTCTTAAAAAGAAAGAACCAAAGAAGTACTGTTAGAGGTTATATCAGTAGCCGTGGCTACACGTATAAATACTACAAAGGAGACACATATGCAAAAAAGACGGCTTTCGCCTGTGCAGATTATTACTTTAAGTTTTGCGACGGTATTGCTGGTTGGCGCGCTTTTGCTTATGCTGCCGATATCCTCGCGTGACGGGGTGAGCGTTCCGTTTATAGACGCGCTTTTTACCTCTACGAGCGCATCCTGCGTTACGGGACTTGTCGTTTATGACACCTTTATGCAATGGACGCCATTTGGACAGACGGTGATAATCTGCCTCATCCAGATAGGCGGTATAGGCATCATCACTCTTGCGATGTACCTGCTTTCCCTGCTTGGGGCAAGGGTTGGTATGCGCAATATGTTTGCGCTTCAGGAGTCTATTGGCGCGGAGTCTACGGCAGGTATTATGAAGATGACTAAATTCATTGCGTACGGTGTACTGTTGCAGGAATTTGCGGGTGCGCTTTTGCTTATGCCTGTGCTTATACCCGATTTCGGCATAGCAAACGGAATACTTTATTCATTCTTTCATTCGATAAGCGCATTTTGCAACGCAGGCTTTGACCTGATGAGTGCAAACGGGAGCGCATCGCTTTCGGCATACAGCGGTAATCTTTATTTCAATCTTGTGATAAGCCTGCTTATTATTTTCGGCGGACTCGGCTTTTTTGTATGGCTTGACCTGCTGAGAAACCGTTTTCGCTTTGCAAAGCTTGCTCTGCATACAAAAATAGTGCTTGTCACTACCGCGCTTCTTCTTATCGGCGGCGCGCTTCTCTTCTTTGTACTGTTTTACAAAAGTGATGCGGCAGAGGGAATGAGCATTTATGAGAAAGTTATCGTTTCCTGCTTCCAGTCGACTTCGGCACGTACTGCGGGCTTTAGCACGGTGGACCTGACAAAAATCGGCGGAGCCGCACAGGTACTTATGATGGTGCTTATGCTTATCGGCGGCTCGTCCGGCTCGACCGCAGGCGGTATCAAGACAACGACCTTTGCCGTTATATTGCTGTTTGTCCGCTCGATATTCCGCGGCAAAGAGGATGTTGAGGCTTACGGCAGGCGTATAGACCGCAGCATTATACGCACGGCTATTGCTATATTTGTACTGTACCTCGGACTTGCGCTCTCTGCGGGAATTGCAATATGCGCTATCGAGGGTGCGGATATAGTAGCGTGCCTGTTTGAAGCATTTTCCGCAATCGCGACGGTGGGACTCAGTCTTTCGCTCACACCGACTCTTTCGGGTGCTTCAAAAATTATAATTATTTTGCTTATGTTTACGGGAAGGGTAGGCGGACTTACTGTTCTTTTCTCCCTTTTAAAGAAAAAGGACGGCTCTGTCGGAAGATATCCCGCGGAAAATATAACAGTAGGTTAGGGAGGAATATATGAAAAACATACTTATAATCGGCCTCGGCCGCTTCGGTTCGTCTATGGTAAAACCGCTTTTCGAGCTGGGCAATCAGGTGGTCGTATGCGATACCGATGAAGACAAGGTTGCCAAGGTTCTGCCCTTTACGGCAGGTGCGAAAATAGGCGACTGCACAAGTGAAAAGTTTATCGCTTCGCTTGGAGTTGAGGACTACGACCTCGTTTTTGTAACTATCGGCGAGAGTATTCAAAGCTCGCTCGTCGTAGTAACCCTGCTTAAGGACTGCGGCGCAAAGTGCATATGTGCAAAGGCCGGCAGTGAGATGCACGAAAAGCTCCTTTTGCGTCTTGGTGCGGATAAGGTGGTCTTCCCCGAGAGAGATGCGGGACTCCGCTTTGCCAACATATACGGAAGAGAGTCTGTTTTTGAATGTATCGAGCTTGCCGAGGGGTATTCCGCATACGAAATCGCGGTGCCTGCCGATTGGGTAGGTAAGAGCGTAAAGGAAATAAACGTGCGCGTAAATTACGGTGTCAACATCCTCGGCGTAAAAAAGAGCAGAGAAGACAGACTTAACCCAAATGTAGGTCCCGACCTTGTTTTTGAAAAGGGCGATATGGTTATGCTCGTGGGAGATGCCGAGCGTTTTGCAAAATTGCTGAGTAAATAATGAATATAAATGCACAGATTATGCGTAGAAATGCATAATCTGTGCATTTTGCACTAAAAGTGAGAAAAAAGGCAGGCAAATTTTGACGTTTTAGAGAGATTATAATTGTTGACTTCTCAACCTAAATGGAGTAAAATTACTTCATATTAATCTTGAAGTATTGAAGATTAGTTGAGAATGAATTTTTATTTATTGGAGGAAAGAATCATGAAAAAGATTCTCGCACTCGTACTTGTTGCAGTTATGGCACTTTCTACCTTTGCAGCTTGTGGCGAGACTACCCCTGCAAACACCGATGATGTAGCTACTACCACTGCTCCCGCAGGTCAGGAAGTAGTTGATGCAGGCACCCTTAAGATCGGCGGCATCGGCCCCACCACCGGCGTTGCGGCGATTTACGGTACCGCAGTTATGAAGGCTATGAACCTCGCTGTTGATGAAATTAATGCAGCAGGCGGCGTTAACGGTATGATGCTTGAGGCTCTGTGGCAGGATGACGAGCACAATGCTGAAAAGGCAGTAAACGCTTATCAGACTCTTATGGATCAGGGTATGCAGATACTTGTTGGTACTGTTACCTCCGCTCCCTGTATCGCAGTTGTAGCTGAGGCTGAGCTTGACAATATCTTTATGCTCACTCCTTCCGGCTCTGCAGTAGATGCAATCGCAGCTCCCAACGCTTTCCGCGTATGCTTCTCTGACCCTAACCAGGGTATCGGTGCGGCAGACTATATCAAGAACAACGACGTTGCTTCCAAGGTGGCAGTTATCTACAACGTATCCGACCCCTATTCAAACGGTATCTATGAGAAGTTTGCAGCTGAGGCTCAGGCAATCGGCCTTGAGATCGTAACTGCAGAGGCGTTCACCAACGACTCTGCTACCGACTTCAGCGTACAGATCCAGAAGGTTAAGGAGAGCGGCGCAGATCTTCTCTTCCTTCCTATCTACTATGAAGCAGCAGCTCTTATTCTCGATCAGGCAAACTCTGCAGGTCTTGATGTTAAGTTCTTCGGTTGTGACGGTCTTGACGGCGTTATCGACCAGCTCGGCGACAAGGCAGACCTCGCTGAGGGTGTAATGCTTCTTACACACTTCGCAGCAGATGCTACCGATGACAAGACTGTATATATCTCCGCTGCATACAAGGCTGCATACAACGATGAAACTCCCAATCAGTTCGCAGCAGACGCTTACGATGCAGTTTATATCATCAAGGCTGCTATCGAGGCTGCAGGCATCACCTCTGCTGACATCGACTGCTCCGACCTTTGCGATGCAATCGTTGAGCAGATGGCTACTCTCGAGTTCGACGGTGTTACCGGTCTTATGACTTGGGATGAAAACGGCGAACCCACCAAGGAGCCTAAGGCAATGGTAATTAAGGACGGCGCTTACGCTGCAATGTAATTTTACTATTGCAAATTCCTAAATAATATGGTAAAATGATTAGGCTATTGTAAAATAGCCTAATTGTTTTTAATTTTAGATATTCAATTTTAAGGAGCAGAAAAATGAGCAGCTTTATTTCCTATTTAATAGGCGGAATCAGCCTTGGCAGTATTTACGCGCTCATCGCTCTGGGTTACACTATGGTTTACGGCATTGCCAAGATGCTTAACTTCGCTCACGGCGACGTTATTATGATTGGCGGTTACGTATCCTGGCTCGTGCTTTCAAGTTTAGGTCTTCCCGTATGGCTTGCAATCATTGGCGCAATACTTGCGTGTGTTATCCTCGGCGTTGTAATTGAAAAGATAGCGTACAAGCCTTTGCGTACTGCTACGCCTCTTGCGGTACTTATCACGGCGATAGGTGTCAGCTATCTGCTCCAGAATGCGGCGCTTCTCATATTCGGCCCCGCATCCAAGACATATGACTCCGTGGTTCCCGACAATATCAGACTTACGGTTGGCGCAGTCGATATTACCGGCGAAACTATCGTGACTATTATAGTTACTGTGATCATAATGGTGTCCCTCACCCTCTTTGTTAACCATACCAAGAGCGGTAAGGCTATGCTTGCCGTATCCGAGGACAAGGGCGCGGCACAGCTTATGGGTATCAATGTAAATAAGACTATCTCGCTTACCTTTGCCATCGGTTCGGCTCTTGCCGCTGTTGCGGGTATCCTTATGTGTTCTACATATCCTCAGATAGGCCCCTACACCGGCGCAATGCCCGGTATTAAGGCATTTACTGCGGCGGTATTCGGCGGTATCGGTTCTATCCCCGGAGCAATGATAGGCGGCGTAGTTCTCGGTATAATAGAAAATCTCAGCAAGGCATATATTTCTTCTCAGCTTTCGGATGCAATTGTATTTGCAGTGCTGATTATCGTTCTGCTCGTTAAGCCCACAGGTCTTCTCGGCAAGAAGATAAACGAGAAAGTGTGAGGTGAGTGGTATGAAAAAGATTACTTTATCAAAAAATGCGAAGGATCGTTACATAACCTACGGTTTTATCGTAATCGTTACGCTTGCCGTTCAGCTTTTTATCACCTACGGCGATGCAAGTCGTGCCTTTAAGGCATTGCTTGTTCCTACCTGTGTATATGTTCTTGCAGCTATTTCGCTTAACCTTGTTGTAGGTGTTTCGGGCGAGCTTAGCCTTGGACAGGCAGGATTTATGTGTATCGGCGCATATGTCGGTGCTACCTTCTCGGTTATGACTGAGGAGATTATTGCAAACGGAGCTGTACGTTTTCCTATTGCACTTCTCCTCGGAGGCGTTGTTGCGGCTATTTTCGGTTTCCTTATCGGCATTCCCGTTCTCAGACTGCGCGGCGACTATCTTGCTATAGTTACACTCGCATTCGGTGAGATAATCAAGAGCATTTTCGGCAACCTCTATCTTTCCACTGATAAAAACGGTCTGTTTATTGCTCTTGATGTCAAGGCAAAAAATGCTCACGTATTTGATGCGGCAACCAAGAGAGATTATATCAACGGTGCGCTCGGTATCAGCAAGATTCCGCGTACAAGCAACATTTCGCTTAACGAATGGGCGTTTGTGATTTGTATGGCTGTTATCCTTGTTGCGATGATAGTTATGCTCAACTTTATCGATTCCAAGCAGGGACGTGCGGTTATGGCGGCACGCGACAACCGTATCGCGGCTGAGGCAATGGGTGTAAACGTTACCCGTGCGAAAATGGTTGCGTTTGTTATGTCGGCATTTTTCGCAGGTGTTGCAGGCGTTCTCTATTCTCACAACTACAATTCGCTTGATACATCGAACTTTGACTACAATCAGTCGATACTTATTCTTGTATTCGTTGTACTCGGCGGTATGACTAAAATGCGTAATGTAATGATTTCCACAATCATTCTTTACGTTCTTCCCGAGGCGCTTCGTAGCCTCAACAAGTGGCGTATGCTTATTTACGCTATCGTTCTTATTGCAATGATGCTTATAAACAACAGCGTTGCTATCAAAAAGATGCTCGAAAAGATAAAGTCCAAGACTGCAAAGAATGCAGGAGGTGAGGCGTAATGGCAATTCTTGAAACACGTGACCTCTCTATTCAGTTCGGCGGTCTTAAGGCGGTAAGCCATCTTGACCTCACTATCGAGAAGGGTGAGCTTTACGGACTTATCGGCCCTAACGGAGCAGGAAAGACTACCGTTTTCAATATGCTTACGGGTGTGTACCAGCCGACAGGCGGTACTATCCATCTTGACGGTGTTCGACTTAACGGTAAAAAGCCTGTTGAGATAAACAAGCTTGGTATTGCACGTACCTTCCAGAACATCCGTTTGTTCGGCAAGATGAGCGTGCTTGACAATGTAAAGGTAGGCTTTGGCAACAGTATTAAGTGTTCACTCCTTGAGAGTATCTTCCATATTGGAAGATACCGCAAGAACGAAAAGGAAATTACTGCTAAGGCTACCGAGCTGCTCAAGGTGTTCGACCTTGACGGTGAGAAGGATACGCTTGCTTCTAACCTTCCTTACGGTAAGCAGAGAAAGCTTGAAATTGCACGTGCGATGGCTACAAATCCAAAGCTCCTGCTTCTTGATGAGCCTGCTGCGGGTATGAACCCAAATGAAACTGCGGAGCTTATGAACACTATCCGCTTTGTCCGTGACAATTTCGATATGACTGTTCTGCTTATAGAGCACGATATGAAGCTTGTTGGCGGTATCTGTGAAAAGGTAACCGTGCTTAACTTCGGTACCGAGCTTGCTAAGGGTGAAACATCCGAGGTCCTTCACGATCCCCGTGTTATTACCGCTTATATAGGGGAGGACGAATAAGATGTTAAAGGTAGATAATATTCAGGTTTACTACGGTATGATAAACGCTATCAAGGGCGTTTCGTTTGAAGTAAACGAGGGTGAGGTAATCGCGCTTATCGGCGCAAACGGTGCAGGTAAGACCACGATACTTCATACCATAACGGGACTTATTGCACCTAAGGTCGGTCACGTTTATTTTGAGGGAAAGGATCTTACAAAGACTCCTGCGCATAAAATAGTCTATCTTGGAATGGCTCACGTTCCCGAGGGACGCCGCGTTTTCCAACAGCTTACCGTTCTTGAAAATCTTAAGCTCGGTGCATTCTCTATCACAGATAAAGATCAGATAGAAAAAAATCTTAACTACGTTTATATGCACTTCCCGAGGCTCGCAGAGCGTAAAAATCAGGTTGCCGGCACCCTTTCGGGCGGCGAGCAGCAGATGCTTGCTATGGGACGCGCGCTTATGTCAAATCCCAAGATCATTCTTATGGACGAGCCGTCTATGGGACTTTCTCCACTGCTTGTAAATGAGATATTCAAGATTATTTCCGAGGTTTCAAAGGATGGCACTACCGTTCTCCTCGTTGAGCAGAATGCAAAGAAGGCGCTTTCTATTGCAGACCGTGCATACGTTCTTGAAACGGGCAACATCGTAATGGAGGGCAAGGCAAGCGAACTGCTTGACAATCCCCGTATCCGTGCGGCATATCTTGGAGAGTAATTATACAAAAAGGCGCTTGTTTCAAGCGCCTTTAGTTTTAGAATTGTTATGAAAAACGAAATTAAAATAGCATTAAAGGATACGCTTCCCGTGCTTTCGGGGTATATTGTCCTCGGCATGGGCTTTGGCGTGCTTATGCAGACAAACGGCTACGGCTTTTGGTGGGTTTTTGCCATGAGCGCGCTTATATACGCAGGCTCAATGCAGTATCTCGCTATTGACCTGCTGCTTGGCGGAGCCTCGCTCATATCTGCGGCGCTGACCACACTTATGGTGAACGGCCGCCATTTGTTTTACGGTATTTCAATGGTGGATAAATACAAGGGTACGGGTAGCAAAAAGCCGTATCTTATATTTGCGCTCACCGATGAAACCTATTCGCTTGTGTGCAGCGGTCACGAGGACAAAAGCGAGAGTGAAAGACATCGCTATTACTTCCTTGTGTCGCTGTTTAACCAGATTTATTGGGTGACGGGGAGTGTTGTCGGTGCCTTGCTCGGAGAGGTAATTCCGTTTTCCACCGAGGGCATTGATTTTGCGCTGACCGCGCTTTTTGTCACGGTGTTTGTAGAGCAGTGGAAGAGTACGCGCGACCATATTCCTGCGATTGTAGGTGTGGCCGCATCGGTCCTTTGCCTTGCTGTTTTCGGCGCAGACGATTTTCTTATCCCCGCAATGCTACTTATAACCCTGCTGTTGTCTTTGCCAAGACTTCTTAAAAAGGAGGAAAGCAAAGATGAGTGAAAATTTACATTCTGCATTACTTGTGGCGGTAGTAAGCATCGTTACGGTGCTGCTCCGCTTTGCACCGTTCTTGATTTTCGGCAAAAGAGAAACGCCGAGGTTCATTTTGTACCTTGGCAGGGTGCTGCCGTTCTCGGTAATGGGTATGCTTGTGATTTATTGCCTCAGAGGTATTTCCTTTGCAGCGGCACCATTCGGTATTCCCGAGCTTTTGTGCGTGGCTGTCGTTGTGCTTTTGCATTTGTGGCGGAGAAACACTCTGCTTTCCATAATCGGTGGCACTGTTTGCTATATGCTGCTGGTACAGCTTGTGTTTTGAAAAGGATTTCTTGTTACCACCCCGATATATGAAAACATTTTCATATATCGGGGTGGTATACTTTTCTTAGAAAAACTTTCAAGGAGAAAATTATGAAAGCTGTTATTTTGAACGGAAAAGAAAACGTAAGTCTTGGCGAGTTTACCACACCCGAGCTTTTGCCAGGTGCAGTAAGAGTTAAGGTTGCATACTGCGGCATTTGCGGCAGTGATATTCATAAATATGAGGGCAAGCAGAACACCCGCTCGATAAAGTATCCCGTTCCTCTCGGCCACGAAATTTCGGGTATCGTTGATGCAGTTGCCGATGACGTTACCGAGTTTAAGGTAGGCGACCGTGTTACCGTTGATCCGAACTGGAGCTGCGGAAAGTGTAAATATTGCAAGGAGGGCAAGACCTCTTTCTGTGAAAACAGTCGCGGTGTAGTTAAGGGTATGGCTGAGTATGTCGTTTCTCCCTATGAAAACGTATACCATCTTCCAAAAGGACTCGACCTGCGAACGGCTGCACTTGCAGAGCCGCTTGCCTGCTGCCTGCACGGCATTGATTTGCTTGGTATTCGTCAGGGCGAGAGCGTTGCGCTTGTCGGCTACGGTGCAATAGGCGAAATTATGCTTGCACTTATTAAGAGTGCCGGCGCTGGTGAAATCGTTGTTGTCGAGCCTAATGAGAGTAAGCGTGAGCGCGCGCTTGCAAACGGCGCAACCCGCTTTGTTTCTCCACTTAACGAGGAAGAAGTGAATAAAATATGTGTTGACAGAGTTATGGAGTGCGTTGGCAACCGTGCGGCACAGAAGACTGCGCTTAAGGTTGCAGGTAAGGGTGCAACTGTTGTATTCTTCGGCGTAAGCGATGCTGCGGAAACGCTCGACATTTCTGTATACGATGCTTTTATCAAGGAGCTTACAATCAGAACCTCTTTCGTAAATCCCCATACAACCGCGCGTGCAGTAGGTCTGCTTGCTTCGGGTGCGCTGAAGGGAGAAAACCTTATCTATAAGGATATTTCTATGGAAGAGGCTATTGGGGAAATAAGAAAGCCCACACATATCAAAAACGGAAAAGTTCTCGTAAGAATAAACGAAGATATTATAGAAAAATAAAATTATTTGTGCTATAATCGTTTTTAGGGGGTGACTTACAGTGGAACTTAAATGTTTACCCGAAAAACGGTTGTCTGAGGCGGAAAAGTCGGTTATTGACTACATACGCAAGCAACAGTGTATTATAAATCTGCTTTCCATTTCGGATATCGCGGATGGCGCATTCGTTTCAAATGCCACTGTTTCGCGCGCGATACGCAAATGCGGATTTGCTTCGCTGTCCGAAATGAAGTTCCGACTTGCTGAGGATGCAAATGACAATAAGCAAGCGTATGAGATGAATCGCATACTTTCAAAGTCTTATACCGAGTGCCTTGAAACGATTAAAAGCATAGATATTTCATCCGTTGTCGAGCTTGTGCAGATGCTCCGTGCGGCGAGGACTGTATACCTTGTAGCAAACGGGCTTACCGCACTTGTTGCAAACGAGTTTGCCGTGCAGCTACAGTGCCAGAAGATAAATGTGTGCCTTATTTCCGACTCGGAAATGATGCGAAAACTTGATCTGCTTTGCGATGAGGGCGACCTTGTGCTTATTCTGTCGGTTAAAAATTCTACTCCCGAGCTTTGCATTGCGGCAAAGCAGGGTAAAAAGAACGGTGCGAGAGTTGTAAGCTGTTGTTGTACGCAGGGAACTGCTCTTGATGAGGTATCTGACCTCGTTATATACGGCAACTCACAGAGTATCCATTCTAACCGCATTTTCGGCGGCACGTCAAGGCTCGGACTTATGATAATCACAAGAACAATAGTCGAATATATGGCGACGGATATTGAATAAAAATATTACGGGGGAACTTTTTATAAAAAGTTCCCCCGTACCCCTTCAAAAATTTTTGAGAAGTATATTGGTGTTCATTTTTTCTTTTATAAGAGTTTTTGAAAAGGGTGCAGGGAAAAACTTTTTGCAAAAAGTTTTTCCCTGCATTTTCTTTTTATTCTAATCTCCAATCAATAGGCTCGGCTAAAAGTTCATTCGTTTTTGAAAAGTGGCGGCAGCCGAAAAAGCCGTTATACGCCGAGAGGGGCGATGGGTGCGCCGCGGTGAGAATATGGTGCCTTGGATTTGTAATAAGCGCGCGCTTCGCTTTTGCAAAGCCGCCCCAGAGGATAAACACGATAGGCTCTTCGCGCTTGTTCAGCAGTTCGATTATGCGGTCGGTAAAAATCTCCCAGCCGATACCTCTGTGGCTTGCCGCGGCACCTCCGCGTACTGTAAGAACGGTGTTGAGCAGCAGCACTCCGTTTTTTGCCCAAGGGGTAAGGTCGCCCGTTTTTGGCATAGGGTAGCCAAGGTCGGCTGTGTATTCCTTGAAAATATTAACAAGCGATGGCGGCGCCATAACGCCCTTTTGCACCGAGAAGCAAAGCCCGTGTGCCTGTGACGGTCCGTGGTATGGGTCCTGACCGAGTATTACCGCCTTTACTGCGTGATAGTCGGTTATCTTCAGCGCATTGAAGATATCGTGCATATCGGGATATATGGGGTATGCGGGATTTGCATATTCCGTCTTCAGAAACGCCCGTATTTTTTTATAATAGTCCTTTTCGAACTCGTCTTTCAAAAGTTCGTCCCAACTGTTACCGAGAGATACCATTTTGCTTTTCACCTCATAAAGAGTATAGCATATTTCACTTTCAAAAGACAATATTATTCTGAATAATATTCCTGCAGTTTTTGATTTGCAATATGGCGTGCGAGCGACATTTCGCGGAGCTCGGTATTGCCGATGCTGTGGTAATAGCGCTTGTGTATATTCTCAAGCTGTTCTTTTGCTCTTGAGGAAACAAAGGCGTTTTCGTCGCCTGCAAGCGTTATGAGCGCCTCCGTACCGTATGCACCGCAGCTGTATGCAAAGTAGTTTGTGTCAAGCTCGAATTCATCGTGCATTCCGCTTTCGTACGCATAAAGGTTATATTTCGCAATTATGTTATACGGCTCTATGGCGGCGGTGAGTGACATTATTATGCAGGCGGCGGCAAGCACGGTTTGCATTGCAAAAAAGTTCGTTGCAAATGCCTTTATCACCGTACAGCCGAATGCGAAAAACAGCAGCAGCATAAATATTGATGTGCCAAGCCGCAGGAAGGTGAGCCCGTACGTGCGGATGTACATAAACATTTTTGAAATCGCGGTCGCTATAAGGAAGATTGAGAAAATGCTGATAAAGGTGTTTAGTATACGCGTAATGCGCGGAAGCTTTTCTTCGACTCTTTTAACGAAAAATTCACCAAGAAAGATAATTCCGAGGTTGATTATGCAGATAAGGCACATTTCAAAAAAGCCGCGGCGCGCGTATGCCGAGTAGGTATAGTCCTTTGGCAAAAGTCCCATAAAGCCGCCGCCGAGATAGGATAGCTGTGTTACAAGGAACAAAAGATAAAGGAGCGAAACCGCGCTAAGAAAGGTGTTGACAAAAATGCTGTCAAGCGCGGAGAGATAAGGCTTTTTTTCTGTCCCCGCCTGCTTTACCTCTTTTTTTGCTATCGCGAAAAGCATAGGGAAGATGCATACGAGCAAGATAGCGCCGACAAAAAGCGTGGCGAGCAGTTCGCCTGCATCAAAATTTATTTTGTCAATAAAGCCTTCAAATGCGCTGTCCGCGTATATAAGAAGCACCGCGATAACAAGCAAAAGGGGCATAGTGATAAGCAGTGAAAGCAGTATTTTCGCAATCTTTTTGCCTGTGGGGGCGTTTTTGCTTGCAAGTGCGCGCGCGGTCATCGAAGCTGCGCCGATGTTTATCCCGAATAAAAGATAAAAGGGTGAAAGTAATGCGCGAAAGTCGGAAAGATTTGGAGTTTTTATACCGTAAGAAGAAACAATAAACAATGATATTGACAGTATAAGGAAGATGAATTTGAAAAACGCGAAAGAAGTGTTTTCGTGTATTGCAAAGCTCAGGATAATTATAAACGAGGTAACAAGACTTATAATGCCGAGTGGGCTTTTGCACACGGGCTTTCCGAGATAAAGCATAGCCGTGACAAGCAGGGCGAGAGTGCCTAATGAAAATATGAGCTGATATGCGCCCCCGAAAACGCCGTTTGCGGTGAGGAGCGAAAAGAGCAGTGCAAGCATAAAATACACATAGTCGCGCCGCGTTGTATTCGGCAGAGGGGATGGCAGTGGCTTTGAAGCGGTGGTTTGCTGAACGTTATTTTCCATAGTTTGCCTCCGTCAGTCGTTTATATATTCAAGAATGTCGCCCGGCTGGCAATTTAGCACCTCGCATATTGCTTCAAGGGTGGAAAAGCGTATAGCCTTAGCCTTGCCGGTTTTCAGAATAGAAAGATTTGCCTGCGTGATGCCGATTTTTTCGGCGAGGGCGCCTGAGGAAATCTTGTTTTTTGCCATTTCTACATCAAGGTTTATCCGTATTGACATAGCTCCCCTCCTATATAGTCATATCGTTCTCGTCCTTTATGAGAACGGCTGCGGCAAAGCAGTTTTTGACAACGCGGACTATCATCACTAAAAACGCAGCGCATATCGCAAGTAGGAAAAATGGCATATAGAAGTAGCCTGCTACAGCGAAAATCAGCGTTGCAAAAAAGAGCAGAACGGATATTGCGCGGAGAAGCTTTACGTTAGCGGTTATAAACACGTTGCCGCGAAGAATGTTTTTAAGCAGTCCCGAAAGGCAGACTATAACGCCTGCGGCAAAAGGAAAAATGCAGTAAAAGGTCGTAACAATAGGCATATAAATATTTTCGGGGCGGTCAAACCTTTCGATAAACGCTTTTGCAAGCAGAGGCGCGGTAAAGGCGAGAGCGATAAGCACTCCCCCAAGCAGCCAGAGGGTAACGAGCGATACTATAGTGCTTTTGTCGTTTTTCATAGCAAAAATATCCTTTCGAGGTGTTTTTCGCCAATAGGATAGCACGCTTTTTATCGTTTGTCAATAAAAATATTGCGAAAAACAGAAAAATAGTTGCGTATTGCACTAAAATATTGCAAAATTACACAGAATATGATATTCTTAATGTAGAGGATCTGTAGGAGGTGTTATTTATGGGCTATGAAGCATATCCCGAAACGTACTATGCTACGGCAGGCGAGACCGCAGCCGCAATGATAGTGGGTGTGCTTGTTACACTTATTATAGTTCTGTATGCTACGGCTCTGGTTTTTGCTGTTGCACAGTATGTAATGAACGCTATCTCTATTATGCGTATGGCTAAAAAACTGAGTATTCCCAACGGCTGGCTCGGCTTTATTCCGTTTGCTGACGTATATATGCTTGGTAAAATTGCCGACGTGTCTTCGGAGAAAAAGATAAACGCAAAGCGGTTGCTTATAACCGAAATCGTATATTTTGCAATCTTTATAGTTTATATGGTGCTTGCCTTTGCAATAGGTCTTATCAGTGCGGTGGATGAAAGCGCAGCTGTTGCAACCGTTATAGTATTTTTGATGGTTTTGCTTTTGTTCTTGGCATCTACCGTTTGTCTTGCAGTTTTTGAGTATATTGCGTTCTACAGAATAGCACAGAACTTCGGCGGTAAGAATGCTACAGGCTACTTTCTCGGAATACTGCTTGGCGGATTATTCGTTTCAACTCTTGTTTCAACGGTGCTTTTGCTTGTCCTTTCGTTTAAGGAGCCTGCAAAGACTTCAGCTGCGCCTGATGTAATTGAGGCGGCGGCAGCTGACAGCGTATTTTAGGAGGATTTGTTATGGAATATCTTGCATACCCTGATACCGTAGGCAATGTGTATGGTGTCGGTCTTGGTGCAATGGCGGGAGTTATGACTGTAGTATATGCGGTAATGTTTCTTTTTGGCATTGCTATGTATATAATGCAGGCGATTGCTTTTATGAAAATGGCGAAAAAGACCGGAGTACGTCACGGTTGGCTTTCGTTCATTCCTGTTGGCAATATCTACATAATCGGCAGAATTGCCGATGCAGGCAAGGGAAAGCGTACCAATACGAAAAGGCTGATGGGCTCGTTCATTGCATTTTTGATTATTTATGTACTCTTTATTGTTCTTTTGGTGGCGGCAATAATCTCCGCTCCGATGGCAGATACGCTTCCTTCGGCGTTTATTGCACCGATGATTATTATGGTGCTTGCTATTTTTGCTATCGCCATTTGTCTTGCGGTTTTTGAGTATATTGCATACTACCATATTTCAACTAATTTCGGTGGCGAGGGCGGTGTTGCATACTTCATCGGCATCCTGCTCGGAATGTTCCTTATGCCGATAGTTTCTGTTATTCTTTTCCTCATCCTTTCGGGAAAGACTCCTGCGCTCTCGGATGAGCCGCAAATTATCACCGCTACGGCAACCGAAACAGACAGCGTATTTTAAAATAAAAAAAGCGTTTGGCTTTCGCCAAACGCTTTTTTTATTCTACATAAAACTCATCCATAGTGTCAAGGCAGAGGCAACCGAGCGGAAGTCCGTATGCCGCGCCGCAGTCTATTGCGATATGATTGTTCAGCTTGAATATCTTTCCTTTTGAGCCTTTGTTGATTTCCACCGTAGGCTTGTGTCCCGTGACAAGAAAGTCTGCACCGCCAAACGGGAGAGAGTAGTCGGGGGACACGGTTATAAAATCATTTGTGTCATACTCGTCAAGCTCTTTTGATGAAGTGTAGTTGTCAATTCCCGCATGAGCAAGCACAAAGGTTTTTCCCGAAACCTCGATTTCCTCATACGGAACGAACTCCTCAAGGTATTCGATAACCCACTCGCGGTCATCCTCACTAAGCTCGCGGAATGCGCGCACGGTTTCCTGACCGCCGTTTTTGCCCCAGTCCATAAAGTCCTGCATCGTTTTTGCATCAAATGCGGCAATAGCCTTTTCACTGATGTCTCCCGCAAGCTTTTTCAGTAGCGGCAGCGCCATATATTCGTGTTCGCCGAGTAATGGATACACGTTAGGGCGGGAGGACATATCAAGCAGGATTTTAAAAGAATCCTCACCGTAGTCTATAACATCGCCGAGCACAAAAAGTGTGTCACGGTCCTCGTCAAGATTTATTTTTGCAAGCATTTTTTCATAGCGGTCAAAATCGCCGTGAATATCTGAAATTACGTATGTCATTATCCTACCTCCGACTAATTTTTACACAAAAAGCAACATAAATATATATACCACAAATCAGGATAAAAAACAAGTCGAAACAAGGGAAAGAAACTTAAAAATATTTCAGAATTACAAGAATAAGCACCGCCCACACAGCGGCAAAGAGAGCTATTTTAAGCAGCAGGAGATTGTGTGACTTCGTCTTGTGGCGAATAAGAAACATTGAAAGAAGAGTGCCGCAACCGCCGCCGAGCGCGGAAAGCATAACAAAGCTTTTTTCGGGTACGCGGCGTACGCTTCCGCGCGGCTTTTTGCTGAGGTGCTTGTCCACTGCCACTATTATTGCCGCCGCAAGGTTTATAAGCAAAAGCCAGATACCAAGCATTAAAAACAAAAATGTAAATATAAGTTCGTACATATTACCTCGTGATTATCGGTGTTTGCGTCAAGGCTTCGTAACTGCCGTCAAGGCAGAGGGCGTATGCGCGCTCTGCTAAGAATGTGCGCTCATATTGCGCTCTTGCATTTTCACTTAGCTTTGATAAATCCGAAGGCTTTGTTAAAATGTCTATTCTGATACTGCCCGAAAGTATTTCTCTGCCGCGCTGATTTGAGGCAAGCAGCTTTGTATAGTATACATCTTCGTCAAGGTCGCTGCGGCTCACCGAAAAGAGAGTGTAAAGCAGTGCGCGGGATATTTCTGCATCTGTATACCGCTTTGTCGCGGAGAGCGACAAAAGCTCGGATATACTTTTTGCCGTTTTCGCGGCGCTCCTTAGCCTGCCTACGATTCCGCTCGCGGAAAAAGCAATGTCTTCCCTCGGATTGGTATTTGCGAGATTTAACAGTGCCGCGCCCGCGAGCTTTTCTATGTCGGGGAAAAGAAGACCGCTTTCTTTCGCGCCAAGGAATACATCAAATGCCTTTTGCGGTATCCCGTGCTTTATTGCGGCTATACCGCCCTCTTTATAATCGCGGCGCAGGCTCGAGGCCGAGGGAAACTGTCCTTCTCCGCTTTTGTAATCGCCCTTTCGGAGAATGGCAAACGGCTTGATTTTCGCTCCGAGTTTTTTTATTGCGCGCATATATTCGAGTGCGAGAATGTCGTTTGGCATATCAAGGCGAGTATCATCGCCGTAAAGCTCCTTGAATATTTCGGTATAAATGCGGGTTTTTCCTGCGGCATCACTTTCCTTCGCCTTTGTGTCGAGAGCATTTTTAAACTCGTCGCCGTCAAGGCGCGAAAGTACAGTTTGGAGCTTGTCAAGACTTCCGCATTCACTGCCGAAAGCAATGATGTCAGCACCGATTTTTTCGGCAATCTCGACTCCTGCTCTTGCAAAAATCGAGGCAGGCGCCGCGGAGAAGGGAAACGGCATTTCCAAAACAAGATCAGCGCCAAGGAGCAGTGCCGCGTGCGCTCTTGTGTACGGAGGCGCGATATAAGGCTCGCCTCTCTGTGAAAAGATGCCGCCGAGAATCACGCTGACTTTGCAGTCACCGCCAAAAATACTGCGAAGCTTTTCTATCTGATATGCGTGACCGTTGTGAAAGGGATTGTATTCTGCAATTATCGCAATGTGCATCTGCGGCACCTCCTTTTTTGTTTTATACAATGATATTATAAATGACAGTCGCAATTTTTGCAACCGAGGACGGTAAAAAAATGAACTTAGTCCTTGAATTTGGCTGTAAATAGTTGTATAATAATGTAGTTAAGTAAAAATATTGTAATTTTTGGAGGTTTTTTCCGTGAATGTACTTGTTGTAAATGCAGGCTCAAGCTCTCTTAAGTATCAGCTTTTTGACACCACTGCAGGTGTTGTAAAGGCAAAGGGACTTTGCGAGAGAATAGGAATTGACGGCAAAATTAAGCATACCAATCTTGAAAGCGGCGCGGCTTTTGAAAAGGAAATCGAGATGGCTAACCATACCGTCGCTACAAAAATCGTTATCGATGCTCTTATTAGCGCTGAATATGGCAGTGTTAAGAGTATGGATGAAATCGAGGCAGTAGGTCACAGAGTCGTACACGGCGGTGCTTACTTCTCCGAGAGCGTTCTCGTTACCGATGAGGTTATGGCAAAGCTTGAACTCTGCCGCGACCTTGCTCCGCTTCACACTCCTGCTCACATTATGGGTATCGAGGGTTGTACTGCGGCGATGCCCGGCACTCCTCAGGTTCTTGTATTTGACACTGCGTTCCATACCGCTACTATGCCCGAGCACGTTTATACATATCCGCTTGAGTATGACTTCTGCCAGAAGTATGCTGTCCGCCGTTACGGCGCACACGGCACCTCTCACCGCTATGTAGCAGGCGAGTGTGCAAAGCTTCTCGGCGGCGCCAAGGGTACAAAGATTGTTACCTGCCACCTTGGAAACGGTTCTTCTATTTCGGCAGTTAAGGACGGCAAGGTGCTTGACACCTCGATGGGCTTTACTCCCCTTGCAGGTATCGAGATGGGTACTCGCTGCGGCGACATTGACCCCGCTATCGTTCCTTTCATTATGAATAAGACCGGAATGACTCCCGATGAGGTTAACGACTATATGAACAAGAAGTGCGGCTTCCTCGGCGTATCGGGTATCTCCTCTGACTGCCGCGATGTAAGCGAAGCTGCAGAGAAGGGCGACCACCGCGCACAGCTTGCTCTTGATATCGTAGTTTACGAGATCCAGAAGTTTATCGGTGCTTATACCGTTGCTATGGGCGGCCTTGATGCAGTAGTATTTACTGCAGGTATCGGCGAAAACCACAGCACAATGCGCGAGCGCGTTTGCGAGGGACTTGCATTTATGGGCGTTGACTTTGATGCAAAGAAGAATGCGAGCCGTTACAGCGAAGCAACCGAGCTTACCAAGGCAGGCTCTAAGGTTAAGGTATTTATGATACCCACTAACGAGGAGCTTGTAATAGCAAAAGATACAGAAGCTATTGTCAAGGCACTGTAAAGATAATTTCCAAAGTTATTGACAAGAAAATTTAACCGAAGCTGATGTACTCGTCGTGTTTTATCAAAACTGCGGACTTGCAGTCCGCGAGACGAGAACAAGACGCGTGGGAATCGAAGTTAACAATAGCAGGCAGTCAGACACGCGTTAGATACTGAGGCTATTGTTAAAGCTCTGTAAATAAAAAGCGAAAGCACTAAGCTTGAAAGGCTTGAGTGCTTTTGTTTTTTTGTGGAGTGTGGTAAATTACAGATTATGGGAGAATCTGTGCCACTTGTATATTGTAGGGGCGTGCATTGCACGTCTGAGGCGCGCCTGACAAACGGACGACCAATGGTCGCCCCTACGGATTTGTAAGTTCAACCAACCTGTCATTCTGAGGAGCATAGCGATGAAGAATCTTGATGCAATCTTTAATTTGTTCCAACAAAACGAATAAATATTCAAAAATAATGAATAAAGGTGAATATTCTCTATATTCAATCGGGAAAAAATGACAATTTCCCTTGACAAAAGTATGCACCGGTAATATAATGAAACACATAGCAATACTATTTGCTCTCACTTCTCGCCGTGTAAGGTTCACAGGCAGAGGGAAATATTCCAAAGAGGTGTAGTAAAATGAAAAAACTCACAGCAATTATCCTTTCCGTTCTTCTCGCAGTTTCTGTACTTGCATTTGCAGGCTGCGGAGAAACAAATGACGGTACTTACAATGTAGGTATTGTTCAGCTCGTTCAGCACGATGCTCTCGACCAGGCTACCGAAGGTTTTAAGGCTGCTCTTATCGAGAAGCTCGGTGACAAGGTTACTTTTGATTACCAGAACGCATCCGGCGATGTAGCAACCTGCTCTACCATCGTTGATAAGTTCGTAACTAATAATGTGGACCTTATTATGGCTAACGCAACTCCTGCAGTTCAGGCTGCAAAAGAGGCTACCGCTACTATTCCCGTAGTTGGTACGTCGGTTACAGACTATGCGGCTTCTTCTCTCGTTGCATCAAACGAGGCTCCCGGCGGTAACATCACCGGTGTATCCGATATGAACGCGGTTACAAATCAGATGCAGCTTATCAAGACCTTTGCTCCTGATGCAAAGACTGTAGGTATTATCTACTGCTCCGCAGAGGACAACTCCAAGATTCAGTTTGAGGAAGCTCGCGGTGTGTTCGAGACTGAGGGTTACACCGTTAACGGCTATGCTGTTGCTGATGTAAACGAGCTTGTTGCTGTTGTTGATGCGGCAGTTGCTGAAAACGATGTTTTCTATGAGCCTACCGATAACCTTGTTGCTGCTAATATGGAAGTTATCAAGAATGCGGCAGTTCCCGCAGGCAAGGTTGTTATCTGCGGTGAAGAGTCTATGTGTAATGCAGGCGGCGTTGCTTCCTACAGCGTTAACTACTACGACGTAGGTTATGAGGCAGGTCTTATGGCATACGAAATCCTTGTAAACGGTGCAAATCCGGCAGAAATGCCTATCAAGATTTTCACTGCTGACGAGCTTACTCTTATCCAGAACGAGGACGTTATGGCTGAGATGGGCATTACTCCTATCGCAGAATAAATTATTTAAGCTAATAAAAAATTCATAAGGGGTTCTCCCCTTATGAATTTTTGCGTATCACGAGGTTTTTATGGATTTTCTGGTTTCGATGCTTAACAGTCTGCCCGGTGTTGCGGCAGAAGGCTTGTTTTATGGCATTTTCGCGCTCGGTGTGTTCATTACATACAAAATACTTGATGTTGCAGACCTTACCGTGGATGCATCTATCGTTACCGGTTGCGCGGTTACCGTTATTTGTATAAAATACGGTGTTCATCCGTTCTTTGCGGTTTTCATTGCCTTTGCGGCAGGTATGCTTGCAGGATGGCTGACGGGATTTTTCCACACTGTTCTTAAAATTCCTGCTATTCTTGCAGGTATTCTTTCACAGTTTTCGCTGTATACTATCAATATGATTATTATGGGTGCGCAGGCATACCTTGAAAAGGACGGCACTAACCGCGCGCCTATACCAATGTCGCCTACTGCTTATGCAAGCGTTTCGGACTTTCCGCTTATCGTTTCCTCGCGTGACAAGACCTCGGCGATGCTTGTCGGCTTTGCCTTTGTCGTGGCTATCATTGCACTGCTTTATTGGTTCTTCGGTACAG
Organism: Eubacteriales bacterium; assembly: GCA_045534835.1. GTDB lineage: Bacteria > Bacillota > Clostridia > Oscillospirales > CAG-272 > UMGS902. The sequence continues at coordinate 27,943 of JAZSKM010000057.1, forward strand.
AGTTCGGTTGCTCGCTCCGTGCAACGGGTGCAAACCCCAAGATGGCGCGCGCGCAGGGTATCAATACCAATTTTGCAACCGTGTTCGGTCTTATGATATCCAACGGACTCGTAGCGATTGCGGGCGGCCTGCTTGCACAGTTTACGGGCGGTTCTAACATCACCTTTGGTGCAGGCGCAATCGTAATTGGACTTGCCTCCGTAGTTATCGGCGAGGTGCTTCACGGCGCTATTTTCAAAAAAGGCTCTAATTTTGCCGTGAAACTGATATTTGTAGTTGTCGGCTCTATAATCTATTCGCTTATCAAGCGTCTTGTTATAAACGCAGGTCTTGATACAAACTTCTTAAAGCTTATTTCCGCGGTTATCGTAGCTGTATTCCTTTCGGCTCCTAACCTTAAAGGAAATAAAGCGCATAAGAAAAAGAAGGAGGTAAAAGCAGATGCTTGAACTTAAGAATATCTGTAAGACCTTCTACCCCGGCACAGTGAACGAGCGCGTTGCGCTTGACAATGTTTCGCTTACGCTTAATGACGGTGATGTTGTTACCGTTATCGGAGGCAACGGCGCCGGCAAATCGACACTTCTCAATATGATTTCGGGTACTCTCCCCGTTGATGACGGCTCTATCGTTATTGACGGTGTGGATATCACTCACTACCCCGAGCATAAGCGTGCAAAGTTCCTCGGCAGAGTATTTCAGGACCCTATGACGGGTACTGCGGCTAGTATGGGCATTGACGAAAACCTTGCTCTTGCTTTCCGCCGCGGAAAGCGCCGCGGACTCGGATGGGGAATAACCAAGAAAGAGCGCGACGGTTATGCTGCAAAACTTGCCGAGTTCGGACTCGGACTTGACAGCCGCATTACCGCAAAGGTTGGTCTTCTTTCCGGCGGTCAGCGTCAGGTGCTTACTCTGCTTATGGCAACCTTGAAACAGCCGAAGCTTTTGCTTCTTGACGAGCATACAGCGGCGCTTGACCCCAAGACTGCAAAGCTTGTGCTTGAGGCAACCGACAAGATAATCAAGGAAAACAAGCTCTCTGCCATTATGATTACTCATAATATGAATGACGCTATCACCTACGGCAACCGCCTTATTATGATGATGGACGGCAGAATTATATATGATGTATCGGGAGAGGAAAAGTCAAAGCTTACCGTTCCGGACCTGCTTGCCAAGTTCAGCGAGCATTCGGGCGGCGGATTTGCTAATGACAGAATGATGCTCAGTAAATAACAGAAGATGCACTGCGTAGGCAGTGCATTTTTTGTTATTTTTGTATTGACTTTTTGCATTGTCAAGCATATAATGATTATATCTAATATTATGTCAAAATATACCCTGCGAGAGAAATGCAGGGGATTTGGGAGAAAAACGGTGAATACGCAAAATGCGCCAAAATGCAAAAAGCATCGCGGGCTGAAGACCTTTTTGACCGTCATATGTGTACTGCTTGTCGTTCTTTGCGCGGTTGCATACATTTTTAAAGATGAGATTTCTTTTATTTACTCTGGTATGACCTCATCCGAAGAAGCGCTTGCTTCGCGTGAAGAAGAAAATGATAGAAAAACTAATGAGCTTCTCGGTCAGATAGCCGAGGTTACTATGCGTGACCTTACGGATGAAGAGAGAAAACTGCTGGCAGACGGTGTGCTTTCATACGAGGATGCGCTTGCGCTTATTATGGGTGAGCCACACGAGCCCGCTGTAACTAATACCGGTGCCGAAGTGACAGAGGCACCTGATGTGACAGGCGAGGTCGCAGAGGCACCTGATGTTACGGTCGAGGTGACACAGACCGCTGAGATTACAGAGAGAACAGAGCCGGTCGTGCAGACGACTGTAGCCACCACGAAGGAAACATCTGATATCGTTACCGATTCTTTGGATGTTGAAAAATATCAAAATAGGATCAACGAAATAATCGCAGAGATATATCTGCTTCGCGCAACCTATCTTAATAAAATTGATGAGCTTATTTCGAGTACGAAAAAAGAGTATTCTGCATTACCCAAAGAGCAGCATACCCTCTCTACAAAGCTCAGGATGGTTGAGAAGAAAGTTATGCCGGCAGGCAACGCGCTCGAAAAGGAGTGCGATGCCAGTATGAATATATTGCTTGATGAGCTTAAAGATATTCTGAAAATTATCGGCAGCGGTACTGATATAATCAAAGAGATAGAAAAGACCTATGCTGAGCAAAAGGAAATCAAAAAGGCAGAGCTAATCAGTAAATATATGCCTCGGATTAATAAATAAAAATTTTTACATATAAGGAAGAAAAGTTATGAAAAAGAGAATTTTCACAATACTTATGGCAATTCTTATCACGGTAGCCCTCGTTCCTTGCGTATTGGCGGTAGATATTCCCAGCAGTATTGCGCGCCCAAACGATGAGGTTTTGGTTGCAGGTGCTACTAAAATTCAGGTGCGCAAAAGTACCGATGCCGATTGGGATGGCTCTGATCATGAGTTAGAGCTTACCGAGGCGGAAATGGCGGGTACAGTTGATTTCCGTTGCACTCTTGATACAGATATTATCAAAGCGGCTATTACCAATCCCGTGAATGGTTGGTATGAGTACGGCCTTGAGCTTGGCAAGTGGGCTTACGGTAACGAGAGCGATGCTGTTGATATGATGCGTGTCTGGAACGTTAAGGGACAGTTCACCGTCAAAATCACCTATCCTAACACTCTCGATATTCCCGATGAGTACACTGCTGATTCTAAGAGTATGTACGGATTTAATGATAACGCAAAGGAACTCTTTGAGGAAACCGAAAGAACTGTTGTCGTTGGTGAAGAGGATACGGTTCTCACTATTAAAATTGCTATCAAGGATGTTGATAATGACGGCAAGGATGGTATCGCAGAGCAGTCACTTTACGAGGGCATAAAAGACGGAACATATCTTAATGAGCTTACCTTCACCGTTGAAGGAGTTAACACAGGCGTGTTTACCGAGCCTCTTACCGTTACCGGCGAAATGGTAAAGAGCGGAAGCTTTACTGATATCCAAATAGGCAAAACTAATGAAAACGATGACAAGGTATATTTCTATACAAATGAACTTTCCGCTACTCTTAACCCTAAGGATGATGATGTTACACCCGGCGGAGTCGTTACCAGAAACTATAAGGTTACCTTTAATGTAGACGGAGATACCTCCTTGCTCAACCCGATTTATACCTCGGGCACTGTTAAGCTCTCCAAGCTTCCCACTCCCGAAAAGGTTGGCTACAAGTTTGACGGTTGGTATCTTGACAGCGAGATGACTCAGAAGGTAACAGAGGATTTTAAGATCAGCAAGAACATCGTGCTTTACGGTCATATGACAAGCGATATCGTTAATACCGAAGACCACTTTGCATATGTTATCGGTTATCCCGATGAAACTGTACGTCCTCTCAGAAACATCACCCGTGAAGAGGTAGCTATGATATTCTACCGCCTGCTCCGTGATGATGTTCGCGACAGTCTCCGCGTAAGCACCAATGACTTTACCGATGTGGCTGACGACAGATGGTCTAATGTTGCTATTTCCACTATGGCAAACGGTGACTTTATCCTTGGCTATCCTGACGGTACTTTCGGTCCCGAAAAGCCTATTACCCGTGCGGAGTTTGCGACTATTGCAACCCGTTTTGCAAGTCTTCTTGATGAGAGCGGCGCTACTTTCAGTGACATTGATACTCACTGGTCTAAGCCCTACGTTCTTAGAGCGGCTACCGCAGGCTGGATTGCCGGCTATCCCGACGGAACATTCCTTCCCGAACAGCCTATCACCCGTGCTGAGGCTATGACCATTATCAACCGCGTACTTATGCGCAGCGTTAACAAGGAAGGTCTCCACGCTGATGCTACCCTCTGGATCGATATGAAGGGCGATGAGTGGTACTACTACATCGTGCTTGAAGCAACCAATTCTCATGACTATGCTCGTCAGGCGGACGGCATCAACGAGAACTGGACCGAGATCGTTCCTAACAAGACTTGGGACTGATGAGTTAAAAAACATCGCTTCGATTTTAAAATCACCAAGCTCGAAAGAGCTTGGTGATTTTTTTTAGTTTGTGGGATTGCAGTATAAATTAGAGTTTTAATCACTTCAAAGTCCCAAGGGACTCTGAAGTGGTAGCAAAACCGTTCGCTCGCGCCACGCTCTGCCGCGTGCGGTTTTTAAGGAGTTTGAAAGCCGGCGCATGTCCGTCTTTCAAACGATATTTTAATCGTATAAACTATAATTTATCTTTTTATTGCCGCCGAAAGGCGGCTATTTTTTTGCAATTTTTTTAAAACTTGCCGATTTCACCCGTTTTTCATATGCAAAATAGAAGATGCGGTAGGGCAGTGGCGATGTCGACTAAGCTATGTCATTTACCGTGAAAGGAGGAAGAAAAGTGAAGGAAGGAAACGAAAAGATCGCAAGTGAAAGCGAAGTGCTCGAAAAGCTCACCGAAATTCTAAGAAGAAGCGAAACCGAGGACACGGTAGTTAAAATGCGGGATGAAGTAAAGACTACCGCAGAAGACGGCAGAACTGTCTTAGAGAGAAGTGAGCATATCGAGGTCGCGAAGCTCCGTCCGAAAATAACTGATGTAATACGCGCAGCCGAGCTTATCGGAAAGTATCACGGTATGTTCAGTGAAAATCTGACGGGAAGCATTGCACTTCCGCTTATCATCTGCGGCGAAGATGAGCTGAAGTGAATGATGCGCTCTATCTGCCTGACATAGTCGGCGGCGGCTATGCGGATTTCTGGCATACAAGAGCGCGCTACCGTGTGGTCAAGGGCTCGCGCGCATCAAAAAAGAGCAAGACTGCCGCACTCTGGTACATATATCACCTGCTCAAATACCCTGATGCGAACCTTATCGTAGTGAGAAGGACATATCGCACACTTGAACGCTCGGCATACACCGAGCTTCGCTGGGCGATAAACCGTCTTGGTGCCGAAAAATACTTCGAATTCAAAACCTCACCTCTTGAGATACGCATAAAGGAAACGGGGCAAAAGATCTTCTTTCAAGGTCTGGACGATCCGCTCAAGCTGACTTCGCTTACCGTTTCCCGCGGCGTGCTTTGCTGGATGTGGATTGAAGAGGCATACGAGGTGGACAGCGAGGATGCCTTTAATACGCTTGATGAAAGTATCCGCGGCGAGGTGCCGAGCGGACTCTTTAAGCAGATAACGCTCACCTTTAACCCGTGGAGTGAAAACCATTGGATGAAAAAGCGGTTTTTCGACCGTGCGAGTCCCGATGTTTTTACTATGACCGTAAACTACAAGGTCAACGAGTGGCTTGACGATGCGGACAGGCGTATGTTTGAGGATATGCGCCTGCGCGATCCCGAGAGATACCGCGTGAGCGGTCTTGGCGAGTGGGGAGTCGGTGGAGGGCAGTTCTTTTCCGAGTTCACTTCGCTGACTCATATTGTTCCTGCAATGCCGATTGCATGCGGAGCGCGTATTTACAGAACTATAGACTACGGTCTTGATGCTCTTGCCTGCCTTTTTATTGCAGTTGACTCACTTGGGTATGCTACGGTTTTTAAAGAGGTTTATGCGCACGACCTTATAGTTTCCGCGGCGGCAGCCGAGATACTTGAGGCAAGTCGCGGTATGGACGTTTACTGCACCTTTGCTCCTCCGGACCTTTGGGCGAGGCAAAAGGATAGCGGAAAGAGTATTGCTATGCTGTTTTCTCAGTACGGCGTTCCGCTTACCGCCTCCGACAACAACCGTGTAGGCGGATGGATGGCGCTTAAGGAATGGTTTAAGGTGCTGCCAGACGAAACGGGCGGCAAGTCGCCGCGCCTTCGGATAAGCGCCGCGTGCGAAAATCTCATTCGCTGTCTGCCGTCGCTTATCGGCGATAAAAAAAGGGCAGGCGACTGCCTGACCGAGCCGCACGAGATAACACATCTCCCTGATGCACTTCGCTATTTTGCGGTTATGCAGACGGGTACGCCGCAGAGAAAAAACACCCCGAAAATAACCGATTTTACAGGCAAAAGCCGACGTAAAATGAGATTTTGATTTTGAGAAAGAATAGGTATTATGAAACAGATAACGATTAAAGCGGCAAAGCATATTTGCTCGGTTCCCGCGTGCAAAAACACAGCGACCTTTAAGGTTTCGGGCAGCCCGAATCTCCTCGGCGGATTTTACATCTGCGGCGACTGCGCTACCGAGATAGCGCGGCTTGTAAAGCCAAAAAAGGGAGCGAAAGCGCAGTGACGGTAGCACTTATTGTCCTTTGCACCGCTATATTTTGCTTGGAGTTTCGGAGCATCCGTATGCTTAAGGGACTGAAGGAAACGGCACCCTGCACGTGTGATACAAAGCAAAAGAAAAAACTGCGGCACCTTTCTCCGCATCGCCGCGCTATAGACCAGAAAAGGAGAACTAACCGATGAAACTTTTTAACTTTAAAGAAAAAACGCCGCCACGCGGCGAGTATCGTGAGGATATTCTTGCGATGATAGAGGAGGAGTGCCGCCGCCGTCACGAGGAACGCCGCCCTCTTGAGCTTCGCTGGATGCTCTGCTCGGATTTCTTTTCGGGGCATCAGTACCGCGACGTAAACCCGTATTGCGGCGAGCTTGAGGACTATAAGCCGCCGTTTGACTATATGGAGCGCGGCGTTTACAACCGTATAGCCCCGCTTATCGAAACACGCATTGCAAACTTTAAGTCGCTTGATTTCTCTATGGAGGTTCATCCTGCGACAAGCGAGATGAGCGACTACGAAAAGAGCATTGTTGCCTCGCGCCTGCTCACGCAGACACAGTACAAGTGTGATTTCCATTCTAAAAAGGATAGCCTTGTACTCTGGAGCGAGCTGTGCGGAACATCATTTCTGCTCTCCTGGTGGGACGGTGAAAAGGGAGATGCCGTTCTTTTGGAGGATGGAAAGCTGCTGCCGCTCGGCGACCTTGATTTCGGCGTGCTGACACCGTATGAGGTGTTGCCCGAAAGCATATACAAGGAAAATCTTTCCGACCAGTGCTCTGTAATTATAGAGCAGGTGGTAAGCGTTGATGAGGTCAACCGCCGATTTGGCGTACGCGTTAAGCCGAGAGATGTTGATACATTTGCACTCCTGCCAACGGTAGGCGCAAGCGGCCTTGGATACGAGGGTTCAACCTTCGCTGTCGGATGTCGCAAGGCCGAAAATTCAACACTTCTGCGTACATATATGGAAAAGCCGTCTGCTTTGCACAAATCGGGACGGATGTTTATTGCGACGCCCGACCGTATTCTTTATTACGGCACGCTCCCGATAGACGAGTATCCATTGGCGATGCTCCGTACCAAGCGTGTCGCGGGAATGTTTTTCGGCCGATCGGTAATTGAGGACCTTATCCCGCTTCAGCGTGCGTATAACGGTGTTAAAAACAAGATACACGACTACATCCGCACGCTTGCGCTGAGTCCGCTTCTTGTTCCCGAGGGGGCGGTTGACGATATTGACGAGCTTGCTTTAAACGGCGTTGCTCCGGGTGACATCGTTGAATACAATCCCGACCGCGGTGAGCCGCGCCCGCTTGCAACAAACAATCTGCCAAGCGGAGTGTTTGAGGAATGTGAAAATCTCTCTCACGAGATGGAGTATGTGGCAGGGCTTTCTCACCTTGGTGCTACGGGCAATCAGACAACAAGCCTTAACAGCGCAAGCGCGATTGAAAGGCTTCGCGAAATAGACGGTGTGCGCCTTGCCCTTACGGGTGATGCTATACGCGCGGCGATTTTAGCGGCGGCTAAAATCTGGCTGAAGCTCTACAAGGTACACGGCGGTATAACGCATATCGAAAAACTTTCGGGCGCATACGATACGAGCGCAACGTTCACTTGGTGCGGTGAGGATATAAACTCATACGATATTGTGTACGAGAGTGAAAATGCACTGCTCCACAGTGACGAGTCGCGGCTTGCCGCTATAAAAAGCGGAATAGAGATGGGACTTTTCAATGGCGAAGACGGAAAAATTCCGCGTAGCGTGCGTAAAAAACTGCTGTGCAGAATGCATATCGGCGATTTTGTGAGAACTCTTTATGAGGACGACCTGCAGTCGGCGGCGGCAAGACGTGAAAACGGCGAGCTTTGTCGTGGAGAGCGGCTTGACGTAACCCCGTATGACGACCACGAAATTCATATATCCGAGCACAGACGTGCCGCGCTTGAATACGGCTATTCAAAAACGCGCCGCGAAAATCCCATACGCGGTGCGGCGCTTGAAGAACATATAAAGGCGCATATGTGCCTTGTGAAAGGAGAAGAAAATGGCGGAGAATAAGATTTCCACACTTGACTTTGGCGCGCTTGCTTCGCTTAGCGAGGAGGAACGCACGGCGGCAATTGCCGCGTATTCGGCAGAGGTAGAGGCACACGCGGCCGCACTCGCCGAGGAAAAGTACGGCGGTGAGCTTCGCGAGGCAAAGTATGCTTCGGCAAAGTACAGGCTCGCAACCGATAAAAGTCTTGGCGGCTTTGGCGAGCGTATCGAAGCGATAGAGGCTATCCTTGCAAATACGCCAGCACTTGAAGGGCTTTCTGACGAGGAAAAGCTCCGTACTGCTTACTATATAGACCGCGGTATGCGTGCCGACGAGGCACCGACTGCCGAGTCACTGCTTATGCAGCTTAAGAGCAATCCCGAGGCGATGCGCCTTTGCGAGGCGGCAATACTCGAAAAGCTTCGCGCAGAGCAAAGACCGAACATTTCTGCAACAAGCGGAAGCGCGAGTGTCCCATTGACACCGCAGAAAAAGCCTAAGAGCATTGATGAAGCATCGGTGCTTGCAAGACAGGCTTTCGGAATATAATTTTAAAATTTGAAAGGAAATAAATATTATGGCACAGATTCTTACCAAGCTTGAGGCAATTCTTAAGGACAAGTATCAGCCTGCACTTACCAACCAGATTAACACCGAGCCTTCTCCTTTTCTTGAAAAGATAAAGAAGGTTGCGCTCACTAACAACACCATCAAGTGTGCGGCACCCGTCGGTATCAACGGCGGCTTCGGCTTTGGCGCAGAGGGCGTAGGCACTCCCAAGGCAGGCGCACAGCGTTATACCCGTTTTGAAATCGATGCGGTTGATATGTATGTTGACCTGCAGATTTCCAATAAGACCATAGAGCTTGCAAGCAGCAACGCATCCTCTATGATAAATGCGCTTGACAGCGAAATCAAGGGTTCCTATGCGGCTGCTAAATGGAATATCGGCAGAGCGCTTTTCGGTGACGGCAGCGGAAAGCTTGCTACTGTAACCGGCATTGCTACCTCCGGTGCAAATACCGTGCTTACTCTTGACAGTGTAAAGCGCGTTATCGAGGGACTTTCCATAGACCTTTACGATGCTTCCGCAACAAGTGCGGCGGCACTTGTCAGCGGCAACGGCGGTCACAGAATCATAAGCGTTGACCGCACTGCTAAGACAGTAACCGTTGAGGGCACTCTCACTCTTGGCGAGGGAAGCGGCTTTATCACCGTTCAGGGCAGCTTTAACCGCGAGCTTTGCGGTCTTGGCGCAATTTTCGGTGACTGCGAAAAGCTCTACGGCCTTACTAAGGCTGAAAATCCTTGGATTTGTCCCACTACGGTTGATGCAGGCGGCGACATCACCGACCTTGTTCTTTATCGCGGCATCAAGGAGGCAAAGGACTATAAGGGTTCTAATATCGACCTCATTATGATGGGCGACAATGCATTCCTTGCTTATCAGGACTACATCCACACCAACAACGTAACCGTTACTGACAAGTATCACTTTGTCGGCGGCGCAGTTGGCTACAAGATTCTTGTAGGCTCAAATGAGGTTGTTATCGTAAACGAGCGCTTTGTACCCGAAAACGAGGTATGGGGCGTTGACACCTCTGCGTTCTATCTCGAAGCAACTCCCTGGAACTTTATGGAAAAGGACGGCGGCGTATTCGTTCCGATGCCCGACACCTCTATTTTCCGCGCACTTCTTGCTTCTTACGGCAATCTTATGTGCGTAAATCCCGGCGGCTGTGTTCGCTTTGTAAACGCGGCACAGTAAGCAACTAAAAGAAGGGGCGATTTTATCGCCCCTTTTTGAAAAGAGAAAGGAGCTATTATGGAACTTAAAAAGTTATACCGCGATGCCGTTATACTCTGCAAAAAGGAACTGCCGCTTAACGACTTTTTGCTCTGGTGCGACATAGCGGCGCGAGCGTTTTTAGGCAGGTATCCTAAAAAGCTGCTCCTGCCTAAGGGTGAGTACATTACACCAAGGTCGATTTCAGACAGACTTATGATAGACACAGAATTTTACAATGCAGTGCTTTACTTTGTAGCAGGCGGTTTTTGCGCTGATGCGGGATATCGCTCACAAGCAGAAGAAGCGGCAAATGCCGCATATCTTAAGCTCTGGCGCGAAAGCGCGCGCGGCAAACGTATGAAAGGAGATGTATGGTGATGAAGCCCGTTGATTTGATAAATGAAATTACATCTTCTTTTGAAAACGCATTGCCGCCAAGGGTTGACTATATTGTCACAGAATACAATTCGCTTATTAAAACGCTTTTGCTTATGCTTCCAGACAGTGACGGTGTTTTAAAGGTGACGGCTGATGGCGGTGTGCTACAGACAGACCTTAGCGCACAGCAGATAAAGAGAGTTCTCTGGAAAAACAGCGAGCTTTTGCGCGCGAGTGACACTCTGCGCAGTGTCCTGCCCGGAGGTATGCTGTATACGCCTAAGGACAACCTCATTTATGTTACAGTCAGTGGTGAGTGTACGGTGTTTTACCGAGTGCTTCCCGAAGATGTTACCGCAGAAAGCCTTGATGCGGCAGAGTTCACGCTCGACTCAAAGTACATTCCTCTCGTGCGCGCGTGGCTGTGGCACAGAGTCTACCTCTATGTTGGCGATATTGACAGCGCAAACGTTTACGCAGAGGAGTTTAACCGCCTGCTCGAAGAGTATAAGGTTGAAAACGGGGTGGCGGTGTGCGCATAGGAGATTTAAAGAAATTCACCGCGAAAGTCAGTAAAAAGGCTATTGATATACAGCGCTTTTCAGGTTTGGATGCGGGAAGCTGTGTGCGCGGCGGACTTAAAGACACGGATAATGTGACTGTGCTTGGCGGCGGTGCCGTAAAGTCTATGCTCACGGCGAAAAATATTGATGTCGGAGTCAGCCCGTCGTATGCGGGGGTGTACACATACACCTCGACATACGACCCGTCGTATGAAATATACACAACTCCCGAGTGGGTGTATGCTCACATCTGTCCTGAAAGCGTGCTAAACTACGATATAGGCGTAACAAGTGCATCAAGAGTGCTTGTGGCGGACGGCGGACTTAAGGGAAAGACTAAGGAAGGGTACAGAAACGTCATCGCGGCATTTGCCGAGGGTGAGGATGTGTATATTTTCTACGACGCCGCCTGCAATATCATCGACCAGCGGCGCATTGAGGAGTTTTCTAAGGTAGGCACGGGTATCGTTTCGCAGTATTACAGCGGCGAGTCGGAGGAGGACGGCACATCGACAGTCATATATACGGTGACACAGCTCTGGCTCGATGTAATCAAGGACGGAAAAATCACGACATCACTTGTAGATGCATCTCTTAAAAAGCGCAAATTGCTAAACAGCTCATATGACAAAGCCACTCTTATAAGTGCGGATAACAAGAATTTTAAATACGCATCTACCTCTTACCTTCCGTCGCTCGGTGTTGCATACAGTGCATCGCCTGACAAGGTGTACAGAGATGTGTATCCTACGCTTGCAACGGCTTATACGGCGGAAAGCACTCTCGGCAACGAAAGAAGACAGATCGTGCGCTACAGAAACAGAAAGAATTCTACGGCACCCTACGGCAGTGAAGGAGAAAAACTGCTTATGCTGCCGGATATGCGCCTAATAAACAATCAGAGTGGTAGTTGGTCGCTTGAGGCAAAGACCACTCTCATACCCGTGATGGACGGTGCCGTACAGCATTTTGAAAGACTCTTTGGCTATAAAGGGGACAAGCTGTATGCATCAAGCGTTGGTGACTGCACCGATTATACCGAGGGGGTTGACAATATCCCGTCAACCGCCGCGTGGCAGACGGTTACCTCCGACCGCGGCGGCTTTACGGCGATAGCCTCCTTTGACGGCAAGGTGGTTGCGTTTACCGCGCAGAGTATGATGACCGTACGCGGAACTGAGCTTCCGCTCTCGGTTTCGTATATCGGCGCATACGGATGCAAAAGTCAGGCAGGACTCGCCGTTTGCGGCGGCTGTTTGTACTTCGCATCATTTGACGGCATATACCGTTATAACGGTAGCAGTGTTCAGTGCATCAGCGGCGCTTTGCCAAAAGGAATAGCGTATGAAAACGCAAGTATTTCTGTCGCTAAGGGAATGGTTACAGTGCTGTTTGAAGAATATGACGGTCTTTATCTTTACGAGCCGCTAAGCGGCAACTGGACACGCCAAAGAGGGAACAGCCTTACTGCAATATCGCCTGACGGCGATGGGGGAAAGCTGTTGTACTATGAAAACGGATACAAGCTCTATGACATTTTTGCGAGTGTCGGCGACTGTTCATTTTCTCTGCTGCTTGGCGGCGGGGAAAGAAAGCGTATCTGTACGGTTACTGTAACCGCGTACCTTGCACACGGCGCAAGCCTTTCACTTATGGGAAAAGACGGCAGCGCGGTTATGCGTATGGTTGGCAGCAGTGAAACCATAACGCGGAGCTATGTTTTTAAAAACGGTTATTTTGACAGCGAGGCATTGCATTTTGAGGGATACGGC